>JAGGZB010000192.1 GCA_021162225.1 Candidatus Bathyarchaeota archaeon
GATGAAGATATGAAGAGAAAGGCTGAAAGATACCCGCAGGCAAAATCCAGCATCGGATTAATCATTCCCCGATTCACAAGAATGAAGAGTTCACTGTCTCCCACCAAGAGATCCACTAGCAGAGACAAAGCTGACAAAACCAGAAGTGGAACAATGTACATGACCTCCTTAGCTTTCTCATCTCCCAACAGAACACACCTGCCGCGAATCATAGGCTTCATGAGACCGCCTGCTTAAAAGCATTTCCCAGCCTCCACCGAGATTCCTTAACAATAAACACTTTACCAAACAAAATCGCCCAATCCATCAGTTTCCTCAACCAGCACAAAAGATGCGCTACCAGACAAACTTTCGATTATCTCTTTATTGCATCTCGCCTTATAAATATAATCGAAGTTTGTCTGGTAGCGCGTCTTTTGTGCTAGTTGAGGAAACTGATGGATTGGGCGATTTTGTTTGGGAAATTGTCTATTGTTAAGGAATTCGGTGGAGACTGGGAAATGCTTTTAAGCAGGCAGTCTCATGAAGCCTATGATTCGCGGCAGGTGTGTCTTGTTGGAAGATGAGAAAGCTAAGGAGGTCATGTACGTTGTTCCGCTTCTGGTTTTGTCAGCTTTATCTCTGCTAGTGGATCTCTTGGTGGGAGACAGTGAACTCTTCATTCTTGTGAATCGGGGAATGACTAATCCGATGCTGGATTTTGCCTGCGGATATCTTTCAGCCTTTCTCTTTATAGCTTCATCGGCGGCAACATTATTTATTCAGTTCTTCTTTGGAGATGAGTCTTCGAGGCGCAGCCGCGTCATATCTGGATTGTTAGCCATAGCATCGGCGCTTATCTCTTACGGCTTCGGATCGCTTCTTAAATTGGCCTTTCAGAGACCTAGACCATTCGAGGTTTTAGATGCGAGGATCGTTGGTGAGTGGCGTGTGAGTACCTCCTCTTTCCCCTCGACGACAAGCATGTTCGCCTTCGGATTCGCGCTTCCAATGCTTTATGAGAAGCCTAGGATCGGAGTGATACTCGTTCTTGAAGCCTTATTCATAGGCTTCTCAGTTGTTTATGCCGGTTTTCATTATCCTTCGGATGTTATAGCCGGGATGCTTCTCTCCATCTGCTTAACCCTGCCGATTAACATTACTAAACGAAGACTGGTAGCCGCGAAGGAAAGAAACCACTCGGCGGCATGCGCAAAAGATTTATCTGCCCTGAAAAGGTAACCGTTGAGTATGAAGATTATAGATGTTAAGTTGCATCTGTTCAGCGCTGAGACTCCAGGCTATGTCACGAGCTTTTCAGGACTAGAAAAGAAGCAGCCTCCAACTTTCCAGTACAGTTTGGTGAGGATTCTTACGGATGAGGATATAGAGGGAGATTACATAGTCTGGTCTGAGATTCCAAGTGCGAGGCCGCAGTCCCTAGCTGAAGTCTTAAAGGCCTATAAGCAGTACTTGATCGGCGAGGATCCCTTGAACAGGGAGAAGATATGGTGGAGGCTAAGTGAGCTCTGGTATGGTTATAGATGTCCAGCCCTAGCCGCCGTTGATATAGCTCTCTGGGACATAGCTGGCAAAGCCGCCGGCTTGCCCCTCTATAGGCTTCTAGGAGCCTATAGGGATAAAGTTAGGGCCTATGCAAGCGGAAACGTTCCGATGAATGTTGAGGAAGTCGTGAAGATTGCCCGTGAACTTAAGAGGAGAGGATACAGGGCTATGAAACTTCATCCAATACCAGTAGAAGCATGTGAGGCGTTGAGAGACGAGGTGGGAGAAGAAGTGGATCTTATATATGACGCCGTCTTCTCGCATACTCGCAGGGAAGCCTTGAAGATCGGGAGGAAGCTTGAAGAGCTTGATTTCTACTGGTATGAGGCTCCATTACCAGCTGATGATATTGAGGGCTACATTAACTTATCTAGAGCCTTAGACATCCCGATCACCGTGGAGCTCATGAGGGAAAATGACTATTTGGAGTATCTGCGGAGGGGAGCCGTAGATCTTTTAAGGACGCTATGCGGATTCACTGGAGGAATTACGGAGATGAGGAAAGCCGCAAGTCTAGCTGAATTCTTCGGGGCTAATTGGGAACCACACACTTATGGAGGCACGCTTTATCAAGCAGCTCACCTCCACGTTATACTTGCCACAAAAAACTGCAGCTTCTTCGAGCTGCCAATAGAGAATGGGCAGGAGGGCTGCTTTGACGTTGGAACCAGGGACGTCATAAGGATAGATAGGGATGGATATGTTCACGCTCCGGAAAAGCCGGGGCTCGGGATCGAGATAGACTGGAGACAAGTGGATAGGGGCGTGGAGATTCCCATCTGAAGTATTCTGTTGATGATCTCCATGGTGTCCTACATGAAGAAGTTTAGAACAGACGTGCTCATAATCGGCGGGGGAGGAGCTGGATCTAGAGCCGCAATCGAAGCGGATAAGCTTGGAGTGGACGTTACGATAATCTGTAAGGGGAAGTATGGGGAATCCGGCTGCACTCCGAATTCAGCTTCGGAATGGATGGCTTATGGAGCGGCGTTAGGCATCGCTGATCCACGGGATAGCTGTGAAGCTCATTTTCGGGACATAGTTGAGATGGGAGCCTATGTCTGTGATCAGAACTTGGCGAAGATAATAGCGTATGAAGCCCCAGATCGCTTCTTTGAACTCGTCGATTGGGGAGTCAACTTCCTTAGAGACGAGAATGGAAGATTCAGGCAGTTCATGTCCGATGGAGCATCTTATCCAAGAGCATGCGGCACGGGGGCGGATACCGGAAGACAGATAATGAATGCATTGAAGAGGATCGTTAACGAGAGGGAGATAAGAGTACTAGAGAACGTGATGGCTGTAGATTTGGTTGTGAATAATGGAAAAATTGTGGGAGCCGTCGCTATAGATGTAGAGACGCTTGAGCTGACGTTCTTCGAGGCTAAGTCTACGATAATCTCGACGGGCGGCGCTGGCGAGCTCTTCCTCCACAATGTCTTTCCAGACGGGATGACTGGAGACGGATACGCGATGGCCCTGAGGGCAGGGGCAAAGCTCGTGAATATGGAGTTCATGCAGATAGGCCCATGCGTTACTAATCCCTTCAAATTCGACGTAGGCGGGGTGCTGTGGAGGCTTGGTCCAAGGCTGATTAATGGCAGAGGAGAAGAATATTTAAGGAAGTATCTGCCAGCTGGAGTAAGCCTGGAGGAAGCCTACAGCCTCAAAGCCGTATCTTTCCCATTCACTATGAGAAATGCTTCTGGATACATCGACATAGCGAACTTCACGGAGATAATTGAGGGTAGAGGAACGGAGAATGGATGCGTCTACTTCGACCTCTCCCATGTAGACCCAAAGACCTTGGAGACTGAGGCTCAGATCCCGTTCAGATTCTTTCTAGATCGGGGAATCGACATAAGGAGGAAGCCTCTGGAGATAGCCCCGGCTATACAGCACATGAACGGCGGAATTCTGATTAACGAAAGAGCTGAGGCTGGAATTCCGGGTTTATATGCGGCGGGTGAGGCGGCTGGGGGACAGCACGGCGCGGATAGGCCTGGAGGCAATTCTCTAGCGGACTGTCAAGTCTTTGGGGCCAGGGCTGGGAGATACGCCACGGAAAGAGCTAGAGAAACCTCTGCGACGTCAAGCGTTGAGGCGGCAAGGAAAATCGTGGAGAAGGTTGAGGCTCTATCGAAGCTTAGGGGAGATCTTAACATCGAGAGAGTTAAGAAGGAGATTAGGGAGATTATGTGGAGAAACGTCTCGGTAGTCAGGAGAGGAGATATACTGGCTGAGACTGTGAAGAAACTTCAAAGCTATAGGAGACTTTTAAGTTCGCGTCTTAACGTTGCGGAGAACGAGCTGATCGAGGCTTTGGAGCTCAGAAACATGATCGACACAGGTCTAGCGATAGCGGAGGCAGCTCTCGTTAGGAAGGAAACCCGCGGGAGCCACTACCGTGTGGATCATCCGAGCAGGGATGATAAGAGATGGATGAAGATGATAGAGATACAGATGAGCAACGGAAACATCTCAGTCAATATAAGAAGCCCTATAATTTGCGGCTGATAATTTATCATCCATGATGAAACGTTCTCCTAGCATTCCACTCTTCTAGTGCATAGCCACTTCTCATCTAAGCCAACGGCCTCCAGTTTTGGCTTATCGAAAGGCTTATATCCGCTGTGAAACGTTATGCTTAAAAAAGCATAAGGATGGAGTTTCGATGAGAAGAAGATACGCATACGCTTTTGCAACATTCATAGTATTCACAACAATTATAGGGGGATTATGCACCGGAGTCTTATGGGAAAGCACCATCATGCTAAGGGTCTTTTGTGCGGGAAGCCTAACGCTACCCTTAGAGAGGATTAAGGAGAGGTTCGAGAGGGATTTCTCATCGTATGGGCCTCCGGGAAGTCTGATTGCCTATAGGGTGAGAGTTCAGCTCGAGCCGGCTGGAAGCGTGCAGTGCATCCGAAAGATAATTGATATCGGTAAGAGAGCGGATGTACTCGCGGTAGCTGACTACTCACTTATATCGAAGATGATGATGAATTATACTGATTGGCACCTGAGATTTGCTGAGAACAGGATAGTCATAGCCTTCACGGATAAGAGCAGATATGCTGATGAGATAAACTCGAGAAACTGGTTTCAAATATTGAGGAGAAACGATGTGAGATGGGGCTTCTCCAACCCGAATATGGATCCCTGCGGATACCGTTCTCTATGGGTCATACAGCTGGCTGAACTCGAATATGAAGACAGCCGAATCTTCGAGGACCTCGTAGAGAAGAACTCAGCGATTAG
Organism: Candidatus Bathyarchaeota archaeon; assembly: GCA_021162225.1. Taxonomy (GTDB): domain Archaea; phylum Thermoproteota; class Bathyarchaeia; order Bathyarchaeales; family DTEX01; genus B63. The sequence continues at coordinate 4,807 of JAGGZB010000192.1, forward strand.
AATGAATGAGGAAGCAGGCATCTATACATGCGTAGTTCCAGAGGATCTTAAGCCAAATCCAAACCGCTTGGTTATCAGAGATAAATCCGTCGAGCTCGTTGTACTTTTGGAGTCTGGAGGTTTAGATTACGCGTTTGAATACCTCAGCGTAGCCGTGCAGCATGGCTTAAGATATGTGGAGCTGCC
>JAGGZB010000065.1 GCA_021162225.1 Candidatus Bathyarchaeota archaeon
GATATAGGCGTAGCTTTGAAGAATTCAAAATTCTAGCTGGGCGGGGATTTCTGCGAAATGATATAAAATTTAGGATTTACATAGCTAAGATTGGAAGCAAGCCCTTGGCTTATATAGCAACCGGGTTACTCCCTAACGAGGAAACACCTAACATAGTAGAGTATGCTGGATCAAGAGAGGTCGTTTTATACTTATTGAGTGATCTTCTAAACAATTCACGTATTGATGCAATAAGACTCAGCGTGCCACATCAAGACGTAGAAATGCTGCATTTGCTGGAGAGATATGGCTTTAAGAAGGCGAAATCCGAAGCTCCCGCAAGTATATCCATAATAAGCTTGGAAAGCTTCTTAAAGAAAGTAAGGCTTCTTCTAAAGGAGAAGATGCCCGAGAGGAAGGTTCAGCAATTCATCTCCGACCTGACACATGGAAAGTTAAGGCTTTACTTGAATGGAAAGAAAGCAGATTTCCGAGATCCACGGGCCCTCACACTACTCTTCTTCGGATCGCCAGAAAAAACTAGGTCCTCGCGGAGACTCAAATTTGAGGTCAAGCTCATTCCAGAATATCTCTCAGATGCCCTGCCGTTACCAACACCAACTTATGGCCTAAACTATATCTAAATCCATCATCATTATTGATCCCAAATATTCTGAGACTAACTTTTAAAGCTGTAAGGGTTTAAATTTTATTTGAGACTGGCCGCAATGTCCGGGTCGGAGAGCTTAATACCTTACTTGAGAGATGAAAAACATAAGGATCAACCAGTGATCATTGTCGATAGTAGAGAGGCGAGTAGCGCTTCGAAGATAATTAAGGGGCTCAGAGAGAAAGGCGCCATCATTAGAGTTCAGTATCTCGAAAAAGGAGATTACATTATATCGGATGAGTGCGTATTTGAAAGGAAGACCGTCCAAGACTTCGTTTATACTTTAACCCGCAGATACCTCTTCGATCAGCTCTTTCTTCTAAAAGAGGCATATCCGAAACCATTCATTTTAATCGAAGGTTACTTTCCAATAATCTACAAGTTTAGCAGAGTAAATCCATCTGCGGTCTGGGGAGCTATGTTCGCTTTGGCTAAGCATGGAATAAACATGATTCACACAACTAGCTATAAGGAGACAATAGATTTTCTATATACATCAGCCAAGCAGGAGCAAATCGTTGAGAAACGCATCCCTACAGTTCATCCAGTTAAAAAAACTGAAACCTTGGCTGAGGCGCAGATCTTCTTCTTATCGAGTCTCCCAAACATTGGAAGAGAAAAAGCCGTGAATCTTCTAGAATCCTTTGAAACTCCATTTAATGCTTTGGTAAATCTTGATAGATGGGCAAGAGAAATACGTGGACTAGGTCCAACGATTACAAAAAAAGTTGAGGAAGTTCTTCACACACCCTACTCGGAGGCTAAAGAGAAACGACGCTAGCCTTTTATAACTGCAAGCGGAACTAGTCTTGCAACACGCTTAGCGATGCCTACAGCATCGCTGACTGCCACGACTCTATCAACATCTTTGTATGCGGGATCCGCCTCCTCGGCGAGTACAGTGGAGCTAGCTGACCTAACAACGATCCCTCTCTTCTGCAGATTCTTCTTGACATCTCCTCCCCAGAATCTTCGCTTAGCAGCAGCTCGGCTAAGCATTCTGCCAGCGCCATGAGCAGTTGAACCAAAAGAAATCTCCATAGCTTTCTCAGTCCCGACGAGTACGTATGAACTTGTGCCCATCGATCCTGGAATCAAAACTGGCTGGCCGATTTCACGATAATCAGCAGGTACCGCTTCGTGTCCAGGAGGAAAGGCTCTCGTAGCTCCTTTCCTATGAACCCAAACCTTAACTCTTCTATTCTCTATGTCATGCTCTTCAATCTTCGCAATATTATGCGCTACATCATAGACCAGCCTTAATCCTATCTTATCTGCCGAAACTCCTAAGGCTTCTTCAAAGCTTTGACGAAGCCAATGTGTGATCATCTGCCTATTGACGAAAGCATAGTTTACAGCGCAGCACATTGCCTCAAAATAGTCTTGAGCTTCTCTGCTTTTTCCCGGGGCACATGCAAGTTCCCTGTCCGGTAGGGATATGCCATACTTATGAGTGGCTCTTTCTACAACGCGGAGATAATCGGAGCATATTTGATGTCCAAATCCGCGTGATCCACAGTGAACCATAGCGGTTACTTGTCCTTCATGCGTTATCCCGAAGGCTTTGGCTACTTCCGGAATGTATATCTTGTCAACCTTTTGAACCTCTAGAAAATGATTCCCTGAACCAAGCGTCCCGATCTGGGATAATCCGCGTCTCTTAGCTGTTGAGGAGACTTTATCTGGATTCGCGTACTCCATGCATCCATTCTCTTCGCAATGCTCTATATCTTCAGGCCAGCCGAATCCTTGATCAACTATTCTTGGAACCCCCTCTGTGACTATACGGTCTAGCTCGCTCATCGAAACACTTGTCTTTCTGCGGCTTCCCAGCCCGCATGGAACGTTTCTAAAGATTATCTCAGCCAGCTTCGCTAGATGAGGACGAATATCCTCTTCTGAAAGATTTGTTGTTAAGAGCCTAACGCCACAGTTTATGTCGTAACCTACCCCTCCAGGACTAATCACGCC
>JAGGZB010000037.1 GCA_021162225.1 Candidatus Bathyarchaeota archaeon
CTCCATGAAGCCCATGATTGGGGGCTATGGCGTCCAAGGCGTGGCTGAAGAGATGTTCAGATCCGCTGCACGGCCGGCTTGTTCCAGCTATGCACATTGCAACGCCGCAGCTGACAAGAGACTCGAGAAGAACCCTAACGCCCTCCTCTGATCCCGGCTTAATAATGTCCGCATTCTCCATCACGTGCTCCGCGCTCATCAGGGCTAGGCTTGAAGTATACTCTGCGTAGTACTCATTTTTCTTCTCATGTGCTATCTTCCAGTCACGGGTTGAAGTGATCTTAGCTATGACGTCTCCGCAGCCGCTTGCAGTTAGTCGATAAGGCGCCTTCATTATAATAGAAGTGTCAGCTATGACGGCGATGGGAGACTGGGCCTTAATTGAGTATGGCTTCCCCGTACTCTTTATTGAGGCGAAGGGACTAGCCATACTATCATGTGACGCCGTTGTAGGGACGCTTATAAAAGGCACTCCTTGACGGGCTGAGCTCAGTTTAGCGATATCTATTTTTGTTCCGCCGCCTACTCCAAGAACCACTTGAGGTTTATATTTCAGTATTTCCCTCTCAGCCTCCTCTACATCACGTATAGTTGCAGATTGTGAAGGAACTATGTAATAATGAACTTCGAGGCCTTCTTCTCGCAGCAGATCCAGTACTTTCTCTCCAGCAATACAGAAGGTCTTAGGCCCCGTGATTACTAAAGCGCTTTTCACGAAGCCCAGAGATCTACATATCTCAGCAACTAGCTCGAGGCTTCCATTTCCCACAACTATCTCTCTTGGAAGCCGCATGCGGTGGAGGCTGAGGCCCAACTATTTTCATCTCTTTAATACTTCAGGAGAATGCCGCAAATGACAGTTAAACATCCACAATATTTTAAATTTGTCTTTTTAAGGTTTTTAGGACTGAGCATCCGAACGATTTAAATCTGACATCCGCATATTATTTCCTTCAGACTTTGCTCTCTTGTCAGCCAAGTCAAGCATTTATGGGATAATTCTCGGAGAAATCGCGGATGCTGGAAAGAATAGACAAGTTAGTATTCAAAGGAACGACTACGATAGGTGCTGTCAGCAGGGAAGGAGTGATCCTGGCCTCAGACACGAGAGTAACCATGGGATCACTTATAGCACATAAGAAGGGAAAGAAAGTCTACAAGATAGATGATCATCTAGCTATGACTATCGCCGGAGTCGTGGCTGATGCACAGAAGACAGTAGCAGCTCTGAAGGCAAACGCTCAGATGTATCGCATGCAGAGAAGAAGACCGATGCCCGTAAGCGCGGCTGCACGCCTAGTCGCAAATCTCTTCTTTTCATATCGTCTCTTCCCGTTAATGGCTAGAATAATAATCGGAGGAATCGACGATTCTGGGCCTCACTTATTCTCGATAGATCCATTCGGAAGTGTGACGGAGGAGAAATATGTCGCTACAGGCTCAGGCTCGCCTATCGCTTATGGGGTGCTTGAGGAAAGGTTTAAAGAGGATTCCCCATTGGAGGAGGTTCTTTCAATAGTGGGTCGGGCTCTACGCTCTGCCATGAAGAGAGATGTTGCAACAGGCGACAACTTAGACATCGCAATAATCGACAAGAACGGCTACCGGGAGCTCAGCGTAGAAGAGAAAAACAGAATACTAAAGTTAGGCAGCTCCGCGTGAGAAAGGGGAGAGCTAGGGCATGTCTTTAGTCAGCAACAAACAGTCTGAGATAAGGAGGATAGTACTGGAGCATCTTCCTAAGGAAGCTGAGATCACCAAGGTTGAGTTTGAGGGGCCAGCATTGGCAGTCTATACTATGAAGCCAGAGATTAGAATCACGCATAATCGGGCGATAACCGACATTGTCAGCATAATAAAGAAGAGAATAGTCATACGTTCAGATCCTCAAGCAAGGCTAAACGAGGATGAAGCAAGAAAAATAATAATGGGTATTCTTCCGTCGGAGGCTGAAGTAACAAATGTTCTCTTTGACCCAAGCCTAGGAGAGGCTATTATAGAGGCTAAGAAGCCCGGGCTGGTAATAGGAAAGAATGGCACAACATTGCAGGAGATTCTTGTGAAAACGCATTGGATACCGCGTGTGCTGAGAAGCCCGCCTATGACATCTAAGATAATCGCTCACATACGCCACTCCATGTATTCAAGGAGCAAGGAAAGAAGGAGGATCCTTAGGAACGTCGGTGAGAGAATATTTAGGCCGCTGGTTTATGAAGTTGGAGACGTAAGGATAACGATGCTCGGCGGAGCTAGGGAGGTCGGCCGCTCAGCGATTCTCGTAGAGACTAGGGAGAGCAAGGTTCTTCTCGACTGCGGAATCAATCCCGGCTCATCGAAGCCCTTTGAAGCCTTTCCCCGCTTCGACGCTGGCCAGTTCGATCTGAGCTCTCTAGACGCGGTGGTTATAAGTCACGCACACTTGGATCACTGCGGATTTCTTCCGTTTCTATACAAGTATGGATATGACGGGCCGGTTTACTGCTCGATTCCAAATCTAAGCCTCATGACACTTCTGCAGCTGGATTATTTAGATGTCCTAACTAGGCAGGGTCTGCCGCTTCCATACGACCAAAAAGACGTACGAAGCAGCGTTCTGCACACCATACCGCTGAGGTATGGTGTAGTCACAGATATAGCGCCCGATATACGTCTAACGCTTCATAACGCTGGTCACATATTGGGTTCGTCGATAATTCATCTTCATATAGGCGAAGGACTCCACAATATAGTCTATACTGGAGACTTCAAATATGGGAAGACTATGTTGCTTGAGTCCGCGTCCACGAATTTTCCAAGAGTTGAAACCGTCATAACGGAGAGCACGTATGGCGCGCCGGAGGATTTGATGCCTTCAAGGACCGAGGCTGAGAATAAGCTAGTCTCAATAATTAACACCACGCTGAAGCGTGAGGGAAAAGTCTTAATCCCCGTCCCGGCTGTTGGCAGAGCTCAGGAAATCATGCTGATCCTCGACGAATATATGAGGCGAGGCGAGCTTGTGGAGGCGCCAGTCTTTATCGAGGGAATGATTTCAGAAGCTACCGCTATACATACAGCCTATCCAGAGTATCTATCTAGAGAAGTACGTAATGCAATACTGAATCAGGGAGAGAATCCATTTGAATCCGAGTACTTCACGATAGTGGAGCACCCCAGCGCTAGGGATGAGATAATCGAGGGGCCGCCAAGCATAATAGTCGCGACTTCTGGAATGCTTGAAGGAGGTCCAATAATAGAGTATTTCCAGCAGCTAGCCCCTGATAAACGGAACTCGATAATATTTGTCAGCTACCAGATTGAAGGCACTCTTGGCAGAAGAATACAGAAGGGGATTCCCGAAGTCTCCATAATCAATTCTGAAGGAAAGATTAAAGTCATAAGCTGTAAGTTGGAGGTTCATACAGTCGAGGGTTTCTCGGGGCACTCTGATAGGCGGCAGATCATCAGCTACCTGCGTAAACTATCGAAGCCCGAGAATATTATTGTGTGTCATGGTGAAAAGTCTAAATGCTCCGGCCTCGCCAACTACTTAGCTAAGAGGTATAAAGTTAACGCTATTGCCCCTGAGGTTCTAGAGACGATCCGGCTTAAGTAGAGGTCTTTCCCCTCCATATCTTTACGAATGGCGGAGTTACTACGATGCGTTCCTCTCCAAGCCGCGCGATATCTCCGTCTATCTGCTGGGCGAAGTCGTAGAGTTCATTAACTGCCTTCTTCACATCCTCCATGTTCTTCTCCGCCAGCTTACCGAGTCTCAGGATCACGATGTTTCCTGAGAGAACCTCCTCCTTGATGGAGTCTAGCTCCTCCAGAGACTTGAGTACCCAGGCTTTAATGTAAATCTTCTCCGGAGGAGTTGAGGCTTGAGGCTTTAAAGAATACTCTGGAGAAGATGCAGACTTACCTTCTCTCTTTTCCCCTTCTCTTCTTCCCAAGATCTTCCCGATGAGGTCCCCCAATCTTATGTTTTCCAACAGTCCATCTCCTGAAATGAAGAAGACCGTTACGTCTTAAAAGCTTAGCGCCTCATTTCTGGGGCTAATGCTGAGAAGCTTCCTTTATTAAGTCCCAAATATCGTCTCCTACATGGTGAAGATTCTTAAAAGCCTTTCCTTTCTTCAAGTTTTTTAATTTCTCCGAGCAGGCTAGTGCTTGAGCTATTGCTATCACGCGTCTGTTTCGTTCATCAACGACAGCGACTAAATCGTTCTTCTCGAATTCCCCGCTGATCTCCACTATTCCGGGAGCCATAACATCCGCTCCGTTGCAGATATGCGGAACGGCTCCCATGTCGACTACCACCTTCGGAAGGCTATTTACATATTTGCTGAAGACAAGTGTTGGGAATACTGTGTCCTCGGAGATCACGAGCATGGGGATTCCATTTATAAAATATACGTTTCTTCCATTCACGCTTACAACTTCTATTCGGGGCTTTCGTCCAAATATTTCTTCGGCTTCTATCCCTAAACTCTTAGAAATTAAGCGTAAAATGCGTTTTCCTTCCTTCTTTCTGAGAGAAAGACGCTTAGTAGCCTTAGGCATAAACTTAAGTATAATCGTAAGACATATAAGCTTGCGGGTATCTGATACAAAAAACACAGAAAACTATAAAGCTGATCGAAAATGGCGACTCAGATATTAGAGAAAAGCATTGGAAAGACTGTTCTGATAAGGCTTAGGGGAGGCAAGAGCATAAGAGGACAACTGAAAGGCTTCGATCAACACTTGAACCTTGTGCTGGACAAGGCAGAGGACATAACAGACGCCGAGAACGTTAAGGAACTCGGTCTAATAATCGTCCGCGGAGATAACGTCGTAATGATCTCTCCGCCTCCGAGGTGATTAAGAAATGGGTAAGGGAACGCCTTCATTTGGGAAACGCATGGGAAAGACCGTTCATATACGTTGCAGGCGCTGCGGAAGAAGAGCTTACCATGTCAGAAAGAAGAGATGCGCTGCTTGCGGCTTCGGGGCTTCAACAAAGATTCGGAGATACTCTTGGCAGAACAAGAAAGTCAATCGGAAGAGAATTGTGTGAAATGCTCTGTAAGCCAGAAATAGTTTAAATATGACGATTGAAGAATTCATCTAAAACGGCGGGGCTTAAGTATGGTTAGAAAGGCCAGAATAAAGCTGACAAGTACTGATTATGTCAAGCTCGAAAATGTATGCAAGGAGCTTAAGGAAATAGCGGAGAAAAGCGGCGTTAGAGTAAGCGGTCCAATACCGCTTCCCACGAAGAGGCTTCGCGTTCCAGTCATGAAATCTCCATGCGGAGAGGGAACTAAGACATGGGATAGATGGGAGCTCCGCATCCATAAGAGGCTGCTTGATATTGATGCTGAAGAGAGGGTTATGCGGCGGATAATGAGGATGCGAGTTCCGGAAGAGGTCTTCATAAGCATAGAGCTCATCTAGTCATATACTGATTTTTCCGTTTTAGAAGAGGAGAAAGAGCACAAGCAGAATTAGGGAGATGCAGAAACTAGCCGCCCAGACCCTCTTATTCCACCAGAAGATTTTAGCCCCGTCGAACATGCCCGCTGGAATAAGATTTAACAGTGCTATCCATATGCTTAGCAGAGCTCCCAAAGCGATATTTGTTGAGGAAAATAAAGGATGAAGAGAAGCCGAGTAGAGTAGGAATGCTAGGATAATATTTGTCAGGGGACCCGCAAACGCTATCTTCCCAATGACTTCCCTGTTTGCAACTCCAGAGACAACTACTGTTCCGGGTGATACAACCTTTATTAAAGGTGAGAAGATCGAAAGGATTGTCAATGAAATTCCGATTATATTCAATCTGAACTCGGCCCATAGGCCAAAGTGTTTAGCTGAGATCTTATGTGCAAGTTCATGAGAGATAAATAGAATCATGAAGAAGAAAGCTGAGCTAAACGCCGCTATGGGGTTTTGGATGATGAATGCCACCCAGCTGAATCCTTGGCCCATCAGAGATAATCCAACAGCCATAACCGCTACTGCTCCTATAGTCAAGTGGTAAATCTCAGTTATGCTTGTCCATTCTTCACGCGTAGCCTTAAATGGATACATCACAGAAGATCCCTTAACTTCACGTCTGGGAATTGATATGTGCTCCCGCTCGACTGGCGGGGGCGATCGGGTTCTAACCCTCCAAAGCTCGGGGCAGTTATGGTTCTCTGGAAGCCTATGATCCTCGCAGAAGTATTGGCCGCAGAATGGACATTTAAACGGAAGCGTGACTTCTTTGCCGCAGTAGTGACACTTCAAGTCTCCATCAACTTCTATACTTGTCTAGTATCCAGTTGAGTACTCAGCAACTTAAATATTTGATTCTAAAAAATTATGTGAAGCTACAATTTAAGTGGAATATCAGGGAATGCTTAATCCTAGAAAGATTCTGGGGTTTGAGGATTCATGAAAAGGATTCCCGTGATTCTTGATACTGACATCGGCTCGGACATAGATGACACATGGGCACTTGCAATGCTGCTTCAGTCTCCGGAGCTGGAGCCCAGACTCATCGTCACGGAAAGCGGGGACACGGTCTACCGTGCAAAGATAGTTGCAAAGATTCTTGAAAGATCCGGGCGTGAGGAGATACCGATAGGCGTTGGACTTCGCCTCAGCAACGAAACGGGACCTCAGCTACCCTGGGTGAAAGATTATAATATAGAGAGGTATGGTGGAACAATTTATGAAGATGGCGTGAAAGCCTTAATAGAGACGGTGATGGAATCCTCGGAGACGGTGACGCTGCTCTGTATAGGTCCGCTTACAAACATCGCTGCTGCGTTGAAAGCAGAGCCCAGAATAGCTGAGCGCGCTAGGATCGTGAGTATGCTTGGATGCCTCTATAAGAGCCCGCTGGGCTATGGTGGAGGAGATGGAGGAGTAGTCGCCGAGTACAATGTCAGGAAGGATCCAGAAGCAGCTCAGACCGTCTTTTCGGCTTCATGGGACATAACTATAGCGCCGCTTGATACATGCGGCTTCGTGAGGCTTGAGGGAGAAAGATACCGGATGATACGTGAGTGCAGAAGTCCGCTGATCAGAGATCTCATGGAGAACTATAAGATTTGGCTGAAAAATCGCCGGGAAGATTGGCGGGGAATATTTGAGACTGAAAGCTCAATCCTATATGATACGGTAGCCGTATATCTGTCGTTCTCAAGCGAATATCTCCTGATGAAGGATTTAGAAGTACAGATTACGGAGGACGGCTACACAAAAATCAGCAGGGAGGCTAGAACAGTACATTGCGCAATCAAGTGGAAGAATCTCGGAGCATTCAAGGATATGCTCGTGGAAAGGCTGACGGACCAAGCTCACAGAAAAGATTAACCGTTAAAAGCCTCAAAAACATTAAGAACATATCATGGCCGGGGTGGCCGAGCGGACAAGGCGCAGGCCTTGAGAACACTGGCCAAGCCAGCCTGTGGCCCCTTGAGGGCCGCGTGGGTTCGAATCCCACCCCCGGCGCCACCTTTTCGGATCCGAATCCCTTCCACCCTCTTTTAGGTTCTCAGGTCAGTTAGAGGTTGGTATGCTAAGCGAGATCTATGACTATGAGGAGAGGCTTCAACGGTATAAACGGATCAACAAGGGTTTGAGGAATGAGGGGTTTAGCGCTCCGGTTCCTATAGATCACATGGCTACTCTAGGACTCTCCGTCGCTAGGGTCTCAAAATACGCGAGCCACCTGTTAGTGCTACTTAGGGTTATAGACTTCGACTTGAAGGAGGCGACGAGAAGTGATGTTGAGAGGGTTATCGCTTAGATAAACAGTCAGCCATACAGGGAGTGGACAAAGCACGACAAGAAGCTGGCTTTGAGGAAGATTATCCAATACGCTAAGTATGGAAGTTGCGATAGGGATACGCCGATACCTCCAGAGGTCAGCTGGATAAGCCTAACAGTCAAGGGTAAGGACTCCAGGGTTACATCTGAGAGCTTACTCACACCTGAAGAGTTCGGGAGGATAGTTAAGGCCGCGGAAAACCCCGGGACAGGACTTTAATCTACGTCCTTTTCAAGGCGGCACTAAGACCCGGCAAAATCTTGAGCATGAACGTCGGCTCAGTCGAGTTCAAGGATAAATACTGTTTAATAGCGGTTAACGGAAAGACCGAGATAAAGCGTATACCCCTAGTCGTCTCATATCAGCCGCTGCTCGAGTGGCTGAAGAGCCATCCATACAGGGATAGTCCGGAGGCTCCGTTATGGCCGTCACTATCAACGAACTATAAGGGTAAACGGCTCAGCTACAGACACTTCCGTCTGATAATAAAGCGTCTCGCAAAGAAGGCAGGCCTAAAGAAGGATGTGGCCCTATCTGTTCAGGCACTCGACGCTCACCAATCTGGCTAAGGTGTTCACGGAGACCCGGCTTGAGCAGTATGCCGGGTGAGTTCACAGCTCCAAGATGAGCAGGCGCTACATCCACTTCTCCGCCCGGGGCCTGGAAGACGCTATACTGGGAATCCATGGCCTGAAAAACCCGAAGGAGGATGATGGTTTACTCAAGCTTGTCAGGTGTCCACGCTGTAAGGCGGAAAACCCTCCGGGAACGGTATACCGCCACCTCTGCAGCTTCATACTAGACAAGGAGACAGCCATAAAAATAGAGGAAGAGAAGCGGAAAAGAGACGAGGAGATCATTCAGAGGCTTGAGAACCTCGCAAAACGCCTCGAAACCCTAGAGGAAAAATTTCCAGAGCCTCTTAGCCGCAGAAGGCGGATCAGCTCATAGACTTCCAGCCTCACCATCCTGACCTCCTCAAGCAACCTAACGACATCACTCCACCTAACCAAAATAAATTCGTCCTCCAACTGGCCCACACCCAAAAATGTAGAACCCCGAGAACTTAAAAGAGCCGCCCTCAAAAATAACAGAAGCCTCATAGCAACTATGAGGCTGGAGATATGAGAAATCCCTGCTCTGAGAGCTTGTCGAGAATGATCTTTGTCACCCCTCCTAATATGTCGTGCCCGTTTAGATGTTTTCGCACTTCTTTATGAACCCCCACCCATGAGGGTTCATTGTCGATGATCATACAACGATACGTGGCATTCGAACGATCACCGCACTTCGTTCCTCAGATCTTCTCATATACTACTATTGAAGGAAATCATAGATAACGCCACAGATGCAGCTGAACCTATCGCCATTCATCCCCAGCTAAAGCAGGGGCTTTCTGGCGAAATTTCTGTAAAAATTTCTGTAAAAATATGGTTTGAAACTGATAAGCTAATTGTAGAGACAACGGATATGGCATACCTCGAGAGATACTGTTAAGATAAGGGTTTGTGGTTGGTCGGTTAAGGGAGGTTTTGGCTGTTCAATCCTCACGCCTTAAGCCTGCTTCCCTCTAAAGCGCTTATACTCCTCCTTTATGAAGGAGCAGACCTGTCTGGCTGAACAGCACCAAACCCCTCATCTTAACAGTATCGTTATTTAATATTAGGCAAGATATTATGTGAAAGCGTTTAAATTTGTACCTCAAATGTTTCTGATTATTTTTTTAGTTTTGAAATTTTTGTTGTATAGTTCAATGGCGTATTTGATTATCTCTTTTGTCTCTTTCTCATTTTTCCACGCTTTGAATCTAGCCCACTTCTTAGGTTCTAAACGTTTGTAGGTTTCAAAAAACTCCCGTATCTCTTTTAGCC
>JAGGZB010000002.1 GCA_021162225.1 Candidatus Bathyarchaeota archaeon
TTACAGGGAGGATCCCACCGTGAACCGCCTCGAGGAAATGGCCGCTAAAAAGATGGGAAAGGAAGCAGCTCTACTTGTGCCAAGCGGAACTATGGCGAATCTCGTCTCGGTTATGACGAACACGAAGCGCGGAGACAGCGTAATCCTTGAGGCTGAATCGCATATTTACTGGCATGAGTTGGGAAGTATATCGGCTATTGCCGGGGTTCTCCCGATACCCGTCAGGGGTGAGATGGGTGTTATGAAGCCTGAAGATGTTGAGGCGGCTATACGGCCTCCACATCTCTACCAAGCTGAGACAACCCTCATATGCATAGAGAATACCCATAACAGGGCCGGTGGAACGGTTATAAAGCCATCCCAGATAGAGGCCATAAGTAAAGTGGCTAAGGAGCATGGCTTGAGGCTCTATATGGATGGGGCTAGAATATTTAATGCCGCTGTCGCTCTGAAGGTTGATGTGAGGGAGTTCACGCGGCACGTCGACAACCTCATGTTCTGCCTATCAAAAGGATTAAGCTGCCCCGTCGGGTCGGTTGTCGTTGGAAGTGAAGAGTTCATTGAGAGGGCTAGGAAGAACCGGAAGATTTTAGGCGGAGGCATGCGCCAAGCCGGGATAATAGCGGCTGCTGGAATAGTAGCGCTGGAAAAGATGATAGATCGGCTTGAAGAAGACCATAGAAACGCCCGCTTACTGGCTAAAGGCTTGATACAGATAGACGGGCTGCATGTTGACTTGAGAAGAGTTCAGACAAACATGGTTATGTGCGATGTTAACGGCCTCGGAGTCTCGGCTGATGAGTTCGTTAAGGAGCTAAAGAAGAGTGGAGTGCTTGTAAACAGCATAAGTGAGAGTAGGGTTAGATTCGTAACTCATCGAGGTATAGAAAGTGGGGATATAGAAAGAGCATTATCGATAATCGAGAACGTTGCAAGAAGAATCAGGGCTGAAAATAAGAAGTGAGGAGACGCTTCTCCGAGCTTACTTCACCCTCATGATCTTTGTGCGCCCTAAGATTCGCCAGTACTCTACTTCGACGCCTTCTGAAAGCTTAGATCTGACCGACTCGTCATCCGGCATTGGAGACTCGAAAATCTCGTATGTCTCCAAGTCCATTATCTGAACGGCATTAGGAAGAATCGATATTACCTGACCTGTTCTCTTATCGATTATTGGAACCTCAACTTTTGCGTCCACGGGTTTAACGAAGCTCCTCTTAACGCCGTCGAAGATTCCGATAGTGACTACGCGGGCCTTCGCCGCACCGTGCTTTCCAGGCTTTGACTTCGTCAAGTCGACTATGCGGCACGGCTCATTATCTACAATTACGTAGCCGCCTGTCTTGAGGCTTCCAACATCGACTGGTTTACTCACAGAAACCATCCTCCAAGTTTATTATACTTTATTCACGAATCCTTTTATACTTTTTTAATGCCTCATCGGCGGAGAGTTAAATCTAATAGAGATATAAACGACAAGTTACACGTATATTTATGAATACCCTTATTTAATAAGTCTTTAACATTCCTTGGCGTGTGAGAAGTTGTCTAGGAAGGTAGGCATATCCGCTCGCACTGACCGTGAAGATGCTATATCCGTTGCTACTGAGGTAGCTAATTGTTTCGAGGATGAAGGGTTCGATGTGCTAATTGAGCCTAAACTAGCGGAGCTAATGAATAGGCGTAAAAACGCTGTTCCACTCGAGAAGATGAAGACGGATCTTATAGTTACGATTGGTGGGGATGGAACTATTCTGAGAACTTGCCTCAGAATCCCGAAGCCGGAGCCGCCAATACTCGCTGTTGACATGGGAGTTCGAGGCTTTCTCACCGAGATAAGCCCCGAAAAAACCGTTGAGGCGGTGAAGAGATATCTTAAGGGAGATTACTTCATCGAGCACTGCAGCAAGATAGCTTCCTTCGTTGGGGAGAAGAGGCTCCCCGACGCCTTAAACGAAGTCTTCATAACCTCGCGGCACCTAGCGAAGCTCTTGTACGTTAGGGTGATAAAGGACGGGGAGATAGTTATGAACTGCAGAGCCGACGGAGTGATCGTGGCGTCGCAGGCAGGCTCAACCGGATATGCCTTCTCAGCCGGTGGGCCGATCATCGATCCGGATCTTGACGCTTTCGTCTTAACGCCGGTCTGCCCGATCATGTTCATACGTCCCATAGTCTTTCCTTCATCATCCGAGGTGACAATTGAGTTGCTCAGACCTAAGTCAGCGGCGGTCGTTATAGATGGCGATTATAGATGCGAGATTAATGAGGAGAATCCGTCCATAAAGATTAGGAAGTCTGAATACGAATCCTCCTTCATAAGGTTTGAGAGCAGCTTCTATAGCCGCTTGAAGGCAAGGCTTCTCTTCTCTAGGGAGAGAATCTAGATGGGCGGGCAGAGGGCTATAATAGTCGACACTACGGCGTTCATAGCCGGCTTCAATGTTTACAGCGCCCACGGCGAGGTTTATTCGGTTCCTGAAGTTGAGAAGGAGCTAACCGGAGACTCCATCTCGAAGCTTAGGCTTAAGATGGCTATCGAAGATGGAAGATTAAAGCTTCGTGAACCAAGCGCCCAGGCGCTTAGCAAAGCTAGGGAGACCGCGCTTGAGATGGGAGACTTCCTCTCCCTTTCCGAGGTTGATATGAAGATAATCGCTCTGGCCGTGCAGCTGAAGAGTGAAGGATACACGCCGGAGATAATTACTGACGATTTCGCCATTCAAAACGTCGCTAAAAGACTCAACGTGAAGTACGCGTCGGTCATAACACATGGAATAAAGTACCAGCTCAGATGGGTCCTATACTGCCCTGCATGTCATAGAAAGTATCCCCCCGACTACAAGTCTGAGATTTGTGAGAGCTGTGGAACAAGGCTGAAACGAAAGCCGATGAGTAAGGATCCCATGTAAGAGCATCTTCTGAAAGAAGCAGAGTGGGAAGCCCAAGCTGCCGGGGAGATGAGAAGGGGGTTCTTGGAGCAGGTTGGGCTTCCCAAGAAGATATTTTAGGAGGAGAAGACTGCTATAAGTTTTTCGATACGTTTAACAAATTCGTCTCCCTATCTTTATGGGGCAACATTTAGGATGTACGGTTTGAATGAAGATTCTACGTAGCGATGTTAAGCACGGCGTTGTCACGGTGATGCCGGAGGTTCTAGACGACTTTTGGGTACTCTACAACATAGTTGAGAAAGGAGACAAAGTTTACGCTAGAACGAGTCGTGAAATCAGGATGAGTGAAAGATACGATCGGCCCGAGAAAGGCAAGAGAGTCTCCGTGACGCTGGGCATAACGGTCGAAAACGTCACATGGGATAACAGCATGAACCGCTTAAGGATTCACGGAATAATCTGCGACGCCCCGGAGGAGGTTGGAGCAGGATCACATCACACGATCAATGTGTCTCTGAACAGACCATTGAAGATCATAAAGGAGAGATGGATGAAGCATCACTTGGACCAGCTGAGGCGCGCAGCTGAGCATAAAGTGCCACCTGTGATCGTGATTGCCATAGATGATGAAGGCTACTGCATAGGGATTCTCAGAGGCTTCGGAGTTGAGATAAGAGCTGAAGAACACATCACGCTTCCCGGGAAAAGCAGATCTGATGATAGGAGACGAGTACTTCAGGAACTCTTTAAATCGGCAGCTAAGACTGTGGAGGAAATATGGTCCGAGAGAGAAACGCCCATAGTAATTTTGGGACTGGGATATGTAAAGGATTACTTCATGAAGTATTTGGAGAAGAAGCCGGAACTTAAGAGGAGAGTTATAGATGTGAAGAGCGTTAACAGCACAGGGAGAGCTGGGATCTACGAGGCTCTACGATCAGGCATCCTAGGCAAGGCTCTAAAGCACATGCGCGTGATGAGGGAGACAGACTCTGTTGAGGAGCTGCTTAGACGCTTAGGTAAAGATAGGAGAGACGTAGCTTACGGCATGGAAGACGTTCAGAAGGCTTGCATATTTGGAGCCATTGAGAAGCTTCTGCTGACAGATTCACGTCTACGCGGAGCATCCGACGAGGAGAGAAGAGCCTTAGAAGATCTGATGAGAAAAGTTGAGGAAAAAGGCGGCGAGGTCATAATAGTAAGTGCAGAGCATGAAGCCGGAGCCAAGCTGAGCTCGCTTGGAGGAGTAGCCGCTCTGTTGCGTTTTCCAGTGGAGTAGCCTTATGTGAACTCTCTTATCTTCTCGAGGATCTTCCTCTCAGCAAATGACAGCAAATTATTTAGGGAATCTTCGTCTCTAGCCTCGACCGTCAACCGAATGAGCGGCTGAGTATTCGAAGCTCTTATGAGAAACCATCCGTCATCCTCAATTACCTTAACCCCATCGATTGTTACGATTCTATAGCCAGACCTCTTAAACTCTCTCGTTAGCTCCTCGACGACTCTAAACTTGATGTCGTCCGGGCAATCATACTTTTTTCCAGGTATTCTCGGATACATCGGCGTAGAGTCAACTATCTCTGAGAGCTTCTCACCTCTTTTAGAGAGAATCTCGGCGATTTTCAGGCTTGCATATAGAGCATCATCGAATCCGTAGATATCCTTGAAGTATAAGTGTCCACTGGTCTCTCCTCCGAAGACCGCATTTTCTCTAAGCATCTTGTCCATTATGTATGGGTGTCCAGTGCGGCTTACCACTGGTCTCCCGCCGTAGGCCCTGACAACCTCCTCGATCAGCATCGAGCAGCTGACCTCATAAACGATGGCTGCTCCCCTGTTCTTTTTGAGATACTCCTCAGCCAGTATCAAGATTATGAGGTTTTCAGGTACAACTCGCCCCTTATCATCAACAAAGGCAACCCGGTCTCCATCTCCGTCAAAGCCTACTCCGAAGTCCGCCTTCTTCTCAACCACGATCTTCCTAAGCTCCGTCAAAGTCTCTTCTGAAGGCTCGGGTGGATGCGCTGGGAAGGAACCGTCTGGCTCCGCGTTTATTGCGATTACGTTCATTCCAGCCTTCTCGAAAATGTCAGGTGTGAAGATCGAGCAGGAACCATTACCGGGATCGACAACTATTGAAAATCTCCTTTTAATATTGACTTTATCCAAGATGAATCTTTCATAATCCTTGATTGCATCTGGATTCTTTCTGAGCTTTCCGCGGGCTGCAGGCTTGAATGCTCCTTGAAGAGCTATGTCTCTCAGCTTCTCCAAGCCCATGCCCATGCCCAAGAATCTCGTCCTTAGCCATATCTTGAACCCGTTCCATTCAGGAGGGTTATGTGAAGCCGTGACCATGACTCCTCCTGTTTTGCCGTAGTGGACGGAGGCGAAGTAAATCAGAGGCGTTGTGACTAGGCCTATATCTTCAACATTTAGCCCTCCGGAGAGCATTCCCTCGATTAGGGCTCGAGATAAGGACTTGCCGCCTCGACGAACATCCCTTCCCACAATCATGTTTTTTCCTTCGCCATTTAGGTAAGCCGCTATGGCTCTTCCTATTCTTTCAGCTACCTCCTCGGTTAGGTTCCTTCCGTAAATTCCGCGTATATCATAGGCTCGGAATATTTCCTTAGATATCAAAATGCTCCTCCCCCCAGGTTGTAGGGAGATTTTAAACATTTAGGCCTAAGCACATAAACTCCCCAAGTTAATTATAAAAACTTCATATGTTTCCTCTTTTTTATATATGTTGCCGCGCGAGGTCATGTGGAGAACTGAAAAATGGAAATTTCCACCCTCAACGAGGTCACCGAGGTGATCATTGCCTATGGACATAAGAATATACAAGCCGCCCACGGGACGACATTTGAGGTTACAAAGGAGGAAAAGCTGACTCGGAGAGGAGATTGCATAATAGCAGTGAAGGCAGATAAGTCCGTTGCTGATCTAAGCCGAGAATTTAAAGAGCTGGCTAGAAAACGCGAATCTGAAATAACTATAACGATCGAAGCGGGCGGTGAAAGAGAAGAAGTTAAGGCCAGAGGCGATCCGAGACTGACATTTACGCATCCAGAGGATATCGTCGTTAGAAGAAGCAGCTATGTTTGCGGCCGAACATTAGCGGTGAAAGCGGATAAAGCCGCCAGGGATTTATCACGTAGACTCGTTGAGAAGCTTAGAGACCCGAATAGTATGGTGAAGATCACGATAACCGTGAAGGCTCTAGGTTAATTAATAGATGCATCCACAACAACTTGCCATCTTCCAGGAGCAACCTCACGTACTCTCTTAGCTGAGAGCACACGGCTCAGTTTACGTCCAGCCTCAGTTATCGCTCTTCTCAACCGCTCCTCAGCATTCTCAACGGGATTCAAGCCGCCTTCGAAACTATAGAAGTGTATGACGCCGCCTTTGGGCCTGATTGCTTCACATGCCACTTCAACGTATTCTAGGGCCTTCTCGGGGAGGTTCATTATGACGCGATCCGCTGTTTCTTTAAGGCTTCTTCGGATAATCCTCCTAGCATCTCCAAGGATGGGAATAACTTTGTCCGAAACCCGATTTGCAACAATATTTCTCTTTAGATACCTAATGGCGTCCGGGTTGATATCTATTGCATATACCTTAACTTCATCATGCATCTTCGCGATTAGGATCGAGAAGGGACCGACTCCGGCGAACATGTCGATAACGGTTTCGCCCTCCTTAACTTGGGAGGCAACTCTCTTGTGCTCATAAGAGAGGCGAGGCGAGAAATATACCTTCCTAACGTCGAGGCGGTATACGCAGCCATGTTCACGGTGTATGGTTTCGGTCTCTCCTAAGCCAGCTATGACCTCATATTCTCTTAGCCTCTTAATCCCGGAGACCGCGCTTGCCTTCGCGAGAACAGTATGTACACGCTTATGAGACTCGAGTATGGATTCCCCAACTGCTTGTTTGTACTTCTCTAGTTCCGGCGGGATCTCAATCACGGCTACTTTCCCAATTATATCTATCGATCGCGGAAAGCTTGCAAGCAGATGGGGAGGGAGCTTCTCAGCAGCAACATCAAAAGCTCTCCGCGGCACTTTACGCCGTCTCTTGAAATTTCTCACATGAACCTCAAAGCATTTAAGCGCCCTGCGGGCTTCCTCGATCTCGCTGGACAACGGCTTCCGAATTAAGGGGATATGCAGATATTCTCCTTCAGATTCTATCTTTAGTTCCTTGTTGAGTAAGCACATTTTAGAGGCTAGCCGGATTGCCTTCTCTCCAAGTCTCTTGGGAACCTTTAAGGAGTAAGCTTCTTCCATGGATGAAACACGCGCCGGGGCTGCCTCTGGAAATGCATTATTTTAGGGGTCTAATCTTTAGACCTTCGGATCTGATCTCCTCTCCCTGCTCCTTAAGGATGCGAGATACGTTCTCCATGGTTACGGCGGTTGTCGTTCCAACGGCGGTTACGCAGGAGGCGCCAGCGGCTTCTCCTTCCATCAGAATTACAACCAGATCTTCTTCGGGCATCGATGACACTTCTAGCTGTTCCCGATCCATAGCTTCGAGGATCCCGTGAATGATCCCTGCGCATAGGGCGTCCCCGGCTCCCGTTGGATCTACAACTGGAACCTTAAAGGCTGACATCTCAAAGATTGCTTTCTCCGACACTGCGACTAACCCGTCTTCTCCAAGACTCACGACAACGATGTCTGCTCCCTTCTTCTTTAATTTGACCGCAGCTTCACGCGGGTCTTTCCTGCCAGTTAGCTCCTGCGATTCATCTGCATTACAGTGAAAGATGCTGATCCATTTCATAGCTTCCCTTATGAAATTCCATCCATGCATGTATGGCTTTACGGGATCTATGAATGTTATGCAGCCTATATCCCTTGCTTTCTGAAGGACCCTTGAGAGTTGCTTGTCAAGTCTCTTCGTTATTCCAACGCCTCCAGCATAGAAGATTTTGGGCTTCTCCTCTTCTAGAACCTCGATGACGTATTCCGGGTCCAAGTAAAAGTTTGCTCCGATATCTGCGTGGAATCTTCTATCTTCGCCGGAGACGACGAGTATCAGATCCTTAGAGGTTCCGGCTTCGGATACTCTTTGAAGATGAGTCTTAACCCCATTCTCCTCAAGGAGTCTCTCCAGAAAATCTCCGAAAATATCTTCTCCAACTGCTCCGGTGGCGCTGACGTCGCCTTCGCGGATTCCGAGCTTCCTCAAATCTATGGATACATTGCCACAGTGACCGCCCATGTGAACCTCTATGCCTTCCGAAGCATACGTGATTTCGCCTGGAGACGATATTTTAGGAAGACCAGCAGCTATCAAATCAACTACCAGGATCCCCGCACATGTAACAAGCATGCAATACTCCTCTTCCACTATGCATCTCAAACTACGATTACTTGAATTCTCCGAAACACTACCTTATAAGCAAGCCTCTAATATAATCTCACCCCCAACACACTTCTATCAAACGACCATAATCGCCAATCTACCACCAATTAAAAACAGCACTTCCCGCAGTTATATCAAAGACCCAAAGATCAACCAGACCCAAACCCGCCGCCTATATAAAGTTTATATAGAATTTTTTTCTATGCACCAAAAAGCATCTGGAAAACTTGATAAGTCATGAAGCATGGACGAAACTCTAAAGGCTAAAGCCTGATCGATGAGAAGCAAATCTTCGACCTTCCTCATTTAGATGATTCTTCAATTTCCATCTGAAAGTGTTTGGAGCTCAACTAAATGAATGGTTGGAGAAGCCTTTCCGCGTTTCGATGTAGAATGTTATGGCGATCTTCATCTGTTATCCTTGAGAACAAAACGCAGCCTATTCCGTAATGCGGATCAAACTATGGCAGATCTGTTCCGAACAATATTTTTTCCGAGCCCGCTTTCTTCACCATCAATTCATACAATGACCCTAAAGCAGTTTTAGTCATCAAATATTTATGCTCTGAAGGAAAGGCGCGGAATGCATGTATGTTCTTAGCCTTCATCACCTCTATAATCTCTTCAAACAGTATCTTATTGCCCACAACCGGAGAGTCCTCACGTTGCCTAGAATGAAAAACAACTGCTTCATCAATGCCGTAAAAATCCATCTCTTTCAGGAGATCCCGAGCGGTCTCGGCGTATCTTAGGGGCTTAATCATAGGTTTACCGAAGCTTGCATTACAATCAAAAAGCTTCAACTATACACCTCCCGTGCCTTTATTCCCTTAAGCATAAGCCTACTTCATCGCTCAGAACTTTTACGTACTAATTGCTTTCCAATATTTATCGTCTATCTATACGATACTCCTCTATTACATCTTCATTCAACTCTATGCCTAGACCTTCTCCATCCGGAATAGCTAAGTATCCATTAACTGCTTCGAAGGGCCTCTTGACTAATTTATAGATCAAGGGGCTTTCGGTTCTCCGGAATTCTAGCAGAGAAGCATTCGGCATAGATGCGACTAGATGCAAATTAGCCGCGATATTAATAGCCGTGCTAAAACCATGAGGAACCACCATCATGTTCCACATGTATGCTAAATCGCATATCCTCTTCACCTCAGATAAACCACCCGCCTTTGACACATCCGGCTGCAATACATCAACGGCACGGCGGATTATCCAATCTTTGAAACCCCAACGCGTATACTCACCCTCCCCAGCCGCAATCCATACATCCGACTTCTGCGTTAACATAATATAGCCTTCAATATCATCTTGTGGAAGGGGCTCTTCTAACCAGTAAATGTTATACTTCTTAAAGCGTTCAGCCATTTTAATAGCATAGGGCAAAGACCAGTTTACCATCCTTCCAACGTCCACCATCAAATCAATTTTTGGACCTAAGATTTCCCTAATTATCCTGACCGCCTCTTCGTCTCTGTCCGCATCGAGACCAAAGGCTTTCTCCCATGTCTGTCCCCATCCATATTTTACAGCCGTAAACCCTTGTTCAACATATTTTCTTCCTTCCTTTCCTGAAGACTCCGGATCATCCATGTTGAATATAAGGCTCGCGTAGACTCGTATCTTGTCTCTAAACTTGCCGCCCAGCAGTTTATGTACGGGCTGATGGAGATATTTACCTGCGATATCCCAAAGAGCTATATCGATTGCGCTGAGAGCATATATGGCGATTCCCCGCCGTCCATACCACTCAGAGTACTGATAAAGCTTGTACCATATCTTTTGAATATTCAGGGGATCCTCACCTTTCAGCCGCGGCGCGAATCCTCTCTCAATTATAGCCTTAGCCGCAAAGGAAGCTTCGTCACTCTCACTATGCGTGCAACCTTCGCCTATTCCAGCTATCCCCTCATCCGTCTCTATCTTAACAATAAGTGAGCTAGGCGCAGATGCAATGGACGGTTCAGGACTACGCACCACTATTGCTTCAATATCTTTAATTTTCATGAGTCATCGCCAAAAGTTATCCCCCTTTAAGATGATAAATTTTCTGCAGCATGACGTTAATGATGATCCTTTCGCGGAGGCACTTCCCTAGCTCTGAACTCTCGAATGAACTCTACAAGAGAAGCCACATAAGACTTAAACGCTTTCTTTCCTTTCTCCCTTGAAGCTTTTGTAGGATCTCCCAACACACCAGTCGAAGACAATCTGCTCCACCAATCCATAAACTGCACTCTTCCCCCTGAGATCCCGAAACTTTTCTGTCCTGCCTCTACACCCCACCTGATAAATCTCGATTTGGGAAAATTCCAATCTCTTCTTGCCTTACTCATATCTACCAATTTAGGTTCCACATACAACATTAATGACGTCTCTAATTCGCCTCCATGAGCAGATTCTCCTTCAAGGATATCGAAAACTTCCGGAGCCAGAGAAAGATAGGTTAATGAGGCACAGATAGCTGGCGTCTCAAGCGTTATCCGTCTCGCCGCGATCTCCATCAACGCTGCGTTGCTACCATGCCCATTCACAATTATCATCTTTCTAAATCCGTGATGCGCCAAGCTCTTGCCTATATCAATCACAAATCTGATTAAAGTTTCATAGCTTATGTGAATAGTTGCAGGAAAATCAAGATGGTGCTCGTTATATCCATAGTTTACAGGGGGCATAACAACGGTCATCTCAGGTATCTCCATCGCAGCGGCCTTGCAAATCTCATAAGCCAACAACGCATCCGTCCTAGTCGGCAAATGTAAACCATGCTGTTCAGTTGACCCCACCGGTATCAGAGGAACCTTGCCTTTCTCAGCGGCTTCTTTAACCTCAGGCCAAGTCATATCGCCATAAAGGATCTTCATAACTAACCTTCCTATACCGCCACCAACAGAAACTCTGTCTCTTAATTAGATAATTAAGCTTTTCACGTGGTATTCACATTTTCTACACGTCATAATGAAAAAGATTCGGTATAAAATCACTAATTATCATAAGTATCATTCGATCTTCCTTCATCACCCGAAAAGACATATCCAAGGATTCTTTCAAGCCATTCACGGTCTCTTTCATCAAAGCTTCCCAATTCTTTACTGTCAACGTCGAAAACTGCGATTATGTTGCCTTTACTGTCGAATACTGGCAATGCGATTTCTGATTTAGACCTCGGGTCACACGTTATATGCCCGGGAAACTTTCTCACATCAGGCACTATTATTGTTCTTCTCTCCTTTATGGCTCTTCCACAAACACCGGTCATCGCTATTCTGTTACATGCCGGCGGCCCCATTGAGGGGCCCAATTCCAAAAATTCGCCTCTAGGAAAGTAGAAGCCAACCCAGAAATAGTATGGAATTCTCTTCTTGAAAACCTTACATATGATCTCCATCTTCTCGTGAATGTCCATGTCTTTAAGCTTCTCAGTTATCTCTTTGAAGCATTCTTCATAGATTCCAGATTTATTGGTCATTCCATGTTATCTCCCCATATCGCCAGCCTTTCATGAAGCCTTGGAAGCATCATTGGGAAGAGAAGCTTACCATTTTAAAACCTTCTCTATGAAGCCCGCAGCAATCTATAATCCTATTTAAGCCGCAAATAAAAGTTCTTGTATAATCCATATAGTTAGGTGTCGCCATTTCATATTTAAAATCCATAACGACTATGCTTGTAGCATTAAAGGCTACCCGATTCAAGATAATCATGAAGATTCCTTTTTAACCATAAAGCCAACCTTCACACAATATTTTTTCAAATAGAGAAAGCCATATCTATCAGTCGAGTAACTAGAGATTCAGAGACCAAAATGGTTTTAAAAGCCCCCTTCATGGGCCAATTGGGAGGAGTATCTTCGGAGCACCCCTTAGCCTCAGTTGCTGGCTATAGAGTTCTACGTGAAGGCGGAAACGCTGTTGATGCAGCAGTTACAGTCAGTTTAACATTAGCTGTAACTCAGCCTCATCTCGGATCTTTAGGAGGAGACTTCTTCGCATTGATCTTTGAATCCTCAACGGGAAAAGTTCATTGCATAAATTCAAGTGGATGGAGTCCAAAAAAGCTGAACTGTGAATTTTTAAGGGAGACGGGATTTAACGGGATACCTGTAGCTTCTCCCCACGCTGTTGTTGTTCCCGGCTTAATCAGTGGACTGCAAAAGATCCATGAAAGATTTGGAACATTTGAATTCGATGAGCTTGCGAAGCCCTCAATCACACTAGCTGAGAAAGGATTTCCGATAAGCTATGGGCTTTCAAAAGCTATAAAGCGAAGCTGCAGTAAGCTCACAGATACAGCTGTGAAGAACTACTTCTTTAAAAATGGAAGACCATTAGAGGCAGGGGAAATCCTTGCTCAAAAACCGTTAGCTAAAGTTTTACGTAGCATAGCATCTGATCCACGAATCTTCTATGAAGGATGGATTGCGGAAAGCTTATGCGAATTCCTCAATTCAAAGGGAGGGGTCTTCGAGTTTGATGATTTTAAGGATTTCGAAGGAGAATGGGTCGATCCTCTTAGATCCGCTTACAGAGATTTCGAGGTTTATGAGGTGCCTCCTAACAGTCAAGGAGCTATAACGCTTCTGATGCTAAATATTCTTGAAAATTTTGATCTACGAGATCTGGGGCTCTTAGAGGCAAAAAGGATCCACTTCTTTGTTGAAGCTGCGAAAAGAGCTTATTTAGATAAAAATCAATATTTGGCTGACCCCCGCTTTGCTGAAATTCCCCTCGAAAAGATTCTATCAAAGAGCCACAGTAAAGAATTGGCGGAGACCATTGAGGAAGAAAGCGTCTTGTTCGATGTTCACTTGAAACCTGGAGACACAACCAACTTTGTCGTCATAGATGAATGGGGGAACATAGTCTCTGCGATTCAAAGCATATTCCACATCTTCGGATCAGGACTATTAGATCCTGAAACAGGCATACTTCTAAATTCTAGGGCTTCATACTTCAACTTCTCAGGTCCGAATAGACTTGAGCCTAGAAAACGACCCTTGCACACATTATCTTCCGTGATCGCGATCTCCGAAGGGAGAGATGAGTATTTAGCTGTAGGAACAAGCGGGGGAGATTATAGGCCGCAACAGCATGCTTTGTTATTGACTAACTTCATCGATTACGGTTTAGACCTACAAAGTGCCGTGGAGCTACCGAGATTTCTATGGAACGGAGATGCAAAAATACTCATAGAAGAAGGTTTTCATGGGTTAGACGTCTTAAAAAGGATTGGGCATCAACCGATCGTTCAAGACTATCCTAGCAAAACGGGAGTTGCCCATTGCGGCTTAAGAAAAGGGAAAGTCACTATGCTCTCAGCCGACATAAGGGGAGACGGTCTCCCAATAGGACTTATCAGTTAAACACGTCTAATCATCTATGAAGAATAAAATATTTCAGGAATATAAAAGAAGATTTTAGGGAACCGCTGGTACCATATTTAGCGCTATTCAGTTACTCTGAAACTCGTTCCCAAATCGGTGGAATACGCTTTTCAGATTCTGATCCGAGAATTACTGGATCTATCCCCGCGATTTCGCATAGATATACCAGTGGGCGAACGTGATTTCCAGCAACTCCAAGTATATGATTGCATGGAAAGACATTTATGAATTCATCGAAGGTGCAGTGAAGCTTCGCATGGACATGCGGCCACGTTGGATTCGTTTCTTCATTGATTGCCTTTCTCTCCTCGGGTGGAAGCTCAACAGCCTCGCCCAAGACTATAACCATGTAGAGCTTATCATTCCATAGTCCAAGCCTCGCAAATGTTATCTCTCCCGGGGCGGCGTCAAATTCAACAGAGGCTCCTCCAGCCTTAAAGTAGAATTCCAACGCTGGATGAA
>JAGGZB010000129.1 GCA_021162225.1 Candidatus Bathyarchaeota archaeon
AGGTAAGTGTAAGCCCTTCACGCCTGACGACTGGCCTCAAGTCGTCTTAGAGGCCTTCGACATATTGGCACGGAACAACTGGGTTCCATGCGCAACTCTGATAATGGGGCTTCCGGGAGAGACTGAGAGGGATGTTGAGTATACTATCTCTTTGGTTGAGAAGTTGAGGCCCTTCAAAAGCCTCATTGTTCCCCTATTCTTGGTTGCGATGGGAGGATTGAAGGGGAAAACGCGGTCCTTCACTGTAGAAGATATGACCGTTAAGCATACTATGCTGCTTCTTGAATGCTGGGAACACAATTTTAAGTGGGCTCCAACCCTTATAGAGGAGTGGACGAATCTTTCAATTAAAAATCCGATTCTGCGTCGCGGATTGCGCATCGTCCTCTCTTATGGCATAAGACAATCTGAAAGGCTGATACGGATATGCAGAGATGAATACGACTATAACCTTAAGGAGATGATAGAGGACGCTAGGAAAGGCGAGATAAAAATAGCGCCATTACCTGTAAGGTTCATTTACAATCTATTGAAAATACGGTAGATTCTATGATCAACCTTGGTATAGTCCTAAAATTTATTATTCTACGTTTTGTACGCTACTTCTATAATATTAGGGTTTTTGATTGGAGGGCATATATTGGCATCGCCCTTCTAGGCTTTGTAAGAAGTGTTGAGGCATCGCCTTTCAACATGCTAATTTATAGAGCGCTACGGTTCACGATTACAATAATCTTCTACTTAGCTTTTACATTCTCTATCAATAATTGTTTCGATATTAAATGTGATGCTCATAAAGAAGCGAAGATTAAGAGGAACCCTATAGCAGCTGGACACATAACATTTAGAGAAGGTTTAATTTTATCGCTCTGTATGGCATTTACTGGTTTAATTCTATCTTATCTGTGGTTCGACGAGAATTGCTTCCTAATCTATCTTATGATGCTCTTACTAGGTGGAGCTTACTCTGCTCCACCATTAAGGTTAAAGTCTGTTCCCTTGATGGATCTCTTATCCCACAGCCTATTCTTCGGGGCGCTATTATATCTCTATGGCCTTTTATCAAATGGAGGCATAAATCTTCAAGAAGCATCCTTAGTAGCATCAATCTCCCTCTACTCCATTATACTTGAGTTGCGGAATCACTTGGAGGACTATGAGGTTGACCTCAACTCTGAAACAAGAACCACGGTCTGCTACATGGGCTACGGCAGATCAAGAAGGTTGCTGAGAAACCTCATAATCGTCCATTACATACTCTTAACAGCAATATCCTATCCATCCGGCAATCTATCTTCATCCCTGATTCTAGCCTTGACGATTTTAGCCGCATCGAAAATTCTCAGTTTGAGATTCAAGCATCTTGTAAGGCTGACGGATCTTTATACTTGTATAATGTATCTTCTGATTTCCTTGCCTATGATAAGCCCGCTCTTAAATTTGAGGTGAAAAGTATTGAGGGTGGCGCTGTGCACGGATTATTTTTATCCCCACATTGGGGGAGTCCAATCTCACGTTGCCGGTTTAGCCTCTGAACTTGAGAGACGCGGCCATGAAGTCGCCATTTTAACCAAGCAGCTGAAGACCGATCTTCTAAACTGCTTCCTGCGTGTATCACATGGTAAGATCGTTTACATAAAGCCTATTTTTCCTCTGCCGATCATAATTGTTCCACCGAAACCGACGGATATAAGAGAAGTCATTAGGAGAGGAGGGTTTGAGATAGTTCATGCTCATCATGCCTTTACTCCAACCTCTTTACTCTCCATCAGCGCGGCTGAGAAGCTTAGAATACCATCCATACTCACAAATCATACAATCTTTATAGCCAGTAGCGCCAAGTACGTATGGGTTCCAGCAAGCTACA
The DNA here is from genome assembly GCA_021162225.1 of Candidatus Bathyarchaeota archaeon. GTDB lineage: Archaea > Thermoproteota > Bathyarchaeia > Bathyarchaeales > DTEX01 > B63. The sequence goes on from JAGGZB010000129.1 coordinate 1,868, forward strand.
TTCTCTATCCCTATAGGAGATACATTAATAAAGCATGCTTGATAACGGCTGTTAGCAGAGCCGCCGCCAAATTCATAGAGCACTTCGCCAATGGAAAAGAGATAATTGTAGTGCCTAACGGCGTAGATATTGAGCTGTTTGAATCCGTTGAGAAGAACACTCAGCCAGAGAAGCCTACCATCCTATACGTAGGCCGCCTAGCGTACAGGAAGGGCTTACAGGTTCTGGTAAGGGCGATGCCTTTCATCCTGAAAGAGTTTCCCAATGCGCGTCTAATCATAGCTGGGAAAGGATACATGGACGGCTTCATCAGAATGCTTATTAAAACCCTCAACTTGGAGGGTAACGTCAGGATGCTTGGCTTTATTCCAGATGAGAAGCTTCCAGAACTGTACGCTTCAAGCAGCCTCTTCGTTATGCCCTCACTATACTGCGAATCCTTCGGGATAACCCTGCTTGAGGCTATGGCGTCTGGAAGACCTGTTATAGCTTCGAATGTTGGAGGGATCCCCGAGGTCGTCAAAGATGGAGTTACAGGCTTACTCTTCAAGAGAGGGGACGCGGAGGATCTAGCGGATAAGATAATAAAGGTTCTAAGCGACCGCAACCTAGCCCGGTCGCTGGCTTCCAATGCAAAAGAGCTAGTTAAGGAAAGATACGGCTGGCCAGTAATAGCTGACAAGATGGAAGACCTATACGAGAAAACACTTAAATGAAACTCAGCCTTAAAGATTTACAGCGAAATTTATGATCCCGGCTTCCCGTTTAGTTTCGTTTGTAGAGGTCGCCTTGACCACCTTATTGCGGTGAGAGCTACTGCTATATATTCTCTAACTTCCAGCTCCTTAACCCTGCAAGACATGCTTCGATTAGAACTTCTCTGCAGACTGAAATTTATTTATGATTTGATTCCGATACTCTTTCTCAATCTTTTTTGCGTAGATCGCGGCTACAGAGTATGCCATTAACGCCGTAAAATCCCATATTGGACTGGATGGACTTCTAACTCCAAGCTCAAGCGCTAACTTCTCAAGCTTCCTCATCAATGGATTATTAGCCGCCATCATATAGCTTGCATCTATTTCCCATCCTCGATCGATTTTGCTCTTTACGCTTTTGTGGGAGAGTAGTATTCTCATAAGAACCCATTTCTTCAATTCTTTCATGCTTATATATCTACATTTCTCGAATCTTACCTCCCCCTTTCTGATGCTTCTAAGAATCGAATATGTGTCAGGCTCGGAGCTAACGAGATTTATACAGTAGCCTAGAAGAGACTCTGTGTGAGCGTCGGACCCAACCGCCATAGGCCTCCCAAGCTTTGAAGC
>JAGGZB010000046.1 GCA_021162225.1 Candidatus Bathyarchaeota archaeon
CCCTTAGCTAAGGCTCTCCGTTTACCTTCCTTATAAAGAGAGACTGTATGCTCCGTATGCATATTACACCTAGGACAGTATGCTCGTATAGTCCTTGGAACGTTCATTACGACCACTCTCTTCTTTAGTTCAAGCATAGAACCTTCTTTAGATGATATTTAAATCTTATGAGAACGCGAATCTCTTTGAAAGTAGATTATTCCGCCATGTTCCTCCTCTTCTTTAATTTCGTAACCTATTCTTTCTTCTTCCATTCCCTCTTTAGCACCTTGAGTTATTTTATTCCCGATATATGCCGCTATTATGGCGGATACTGGATTAAACAGATAAGCGACTACGTCGAGGATGGACAATTCATATCCTCTATATGCTTCAGAGAGCGGTATATTCTCAATGTAGAGAGTTCCAAGCATTATTCCGCTTAGAATGGCATCTGCGAAAAGGTAGACGGCGAAGGCTACAAATACAGCTTCTTCCAGTCTTCTTGTTCTGAAGAGAAAAATCACAAGTATGGATGATAGAAAGGATGGAACAAAGTATAGTCCGTTCCTAAAAGGGATTAGAGAGGTTATCATAACTGAGATGAATGCGCCGAGAATGCCAGCTTGAAGAATTTTCTCTAGAGGAATCAATGGAGCCTTTACAAGCATAACTCTTTTCCTCACAGGAGCTCCGCAGTTAGGGCAATATTCTGCATCTTCAGGAAGTGGAAATCCGCATTTCTCACATTTTGTCATACTTTTCGTCACCACATATTCTCTGCATATTTAACGCATGATTAAAGAGGATCATCTTCATAAAAACTCTTTCTATACGCTAAAGCTAATCGTTCATTATCTCATCAAAAACATATTCAAATAAGAGTTTCCTCTATATAGAAGAGATTCATAAGTCATTTATCAAGATATTCTTCAAGGTTCTATGCGAGTGAGGCCTCATTTCAAGATTGTAAAGAAGCGTCCTCATTTCATTAGAGGGTAGTATCAGTGATTGATTTCAGGAGCAACGTGAAACGAAAAAGAACTAGGGGCAAGCAGAAGCGACGATCTTCCTCAAAGGATAAGTCTGCAAAGTATAGGATCATCGAGAGCTATTGGATACGTAATCCGCTGGCAAAAATCGATATAATCTCTCTCCAAGGGAAGATCAAATACTTAGTTAGTGAAGCAAGTCTTAGCCCTCGGGAAGAGGAAGCTTATAAAAAACTTAAGTCGTTAATTACGAAGGAGCTAGATCCTCCGGAAACCCTAAACGTAGATCTTGAGGCATATATTCTTTCAGAGGCAAAGAGACTCTCCAAGAAATATCAGCGTAGTCTAGGAAAGTTTGATGAGAAATCCTGGGAGAAAATCTACTATTATGTTATGCGTGATTTGGCTGGGTATGGAAAATTAGATGTTTTAATGAAGGATCCGAATATAGAGGATATTTCATGTAATGGAGTTAATAAGCCAGTTTATGTTTGGCATAGAAAGTATGAAAGTCTGCCGACAAACATAATTTTTGACAACGAAACGGAATACGATGATTTCATTATAAAGCTAGCTCATATGAGTGGAAAGCATATTTCAAGCGCTCGTCCGATGCTCGACGCTATGTTGCCGGGTAGACATAGGCTCGCCGCGACTTTTAGAAGGGAAATATCAACATTCGGAAGTAGTTTCTGTATTCGAAAGTTTAGGGAGGATCCCTTCTCTATTGTTGATCTCATAAAGATGGGAACGATAGATGAGGTGCTTGCGGCTTACTTCTGGATTTTACTAGAAAACAAGATGAGTATGATGATCATTGGAGGGACGGGCGCCGGCAAGACAAGCATGCTCAATGCTCTCTTAAGCCTGATAAAGCCGAATGACAAGATAGTTACTGTCGAAGAGATAGCCGAGTTGAATACTCTTCATGAAAATTGGGTTCAATTAACAAGCAGGCAGGGTTTCAGATTCGGTGCGGCTGACGAGTCTTCAATAAGCCTTTTCGATCTTGTTAAACTAAGTCTTCGTTATAGACCAGACTACATAATTGTTGGGGAAGTTAGAGGTGAAGAAGCCTATGCCTTATTTCAAGCAGTTGCAACGGGACATGGCGGCATATGCACGATGCACGCCGATAGCTTAGATCATGCGGTTAAACGTTTAACTTCAGAGCCTATGAATGTTGCGGAAACTTACATTCCGTTAATGAATGTTGGTATTTATGTTTCTCGCGTTGAGCTCCCTAGAAAGAAGATGGGTCTTACCTTTGGGAGGAGAGCTAGAAACGTCTGGGAGATAATCGATTATGAAAAGTATCAAATGATTTCTCAGTGGTCTCCGAGAGAGGATAAGTTTCATACAAGTCTAGAGGAAAGCCGTCTTCTAGAGAAAATATCCATCAAGAAGGGGTTAACGAAGAAGGAAATCTTGGCTGAAATAGAGCGGCGGAGGAAGTTTTTGAGGCGTCTGGTCAGATCTGGTAGGAGAAGCCAAAAAGAAGTTACTGAAGCGATTGTAGAATACTACGATCGCCACGGTTGTGGGAAGTAGGTGGAGATGATAAAGATTGTTTGAGGACATCTGCTACGCATATTTCGGAAATCTTGGCAAGGGATTGCTGAGAATCTTCAAATCTGTAGAAAGAGATATGGAAGCTGCGAATATTCGTCTTCATCCCGAAGTTTATCTGAGTATAGTGGGCTTTCTTACCTTTTTAACTTCACTTTTTTCCTCCACTTTTTTCCTTCTCTGGTTTCTCGGAATTCTCCCATTTAAGGCGCCTTTTTTCATAATTTTTCTCGTCTCAGTTCTTCCACCGTTAATGACTTTGACTATGGGTATATTGATTCCTAAATTAATAGTGTCTAACAAGATATCTGGGCTTAAAAATGAGATTCCGTACGCGTCCATGTATCTAAGCGTCATGACAAGTGGAGGTCTTTCACCATATGCTGGTTTATTAAGGCTGAGAAATACTGATCTCCTTCCGAGATTAAAGGAAGAGATCGACAGAATTGTGAG
>JAGGZB010000101.1 GCA_021162225.1 Candidatus Bathyarchaeota archaeon
AAGCCTGAAGACCTCGGATACGCCGAGCTCGTCGAGGAAAGAAAGATAGGCGACGACAAAATGGTCTTCATAGAAGGATGCAAAGATCCGAAGTCGGTTTCAATTCTGATACGTGCCGGTCTCGAGAGAATGGTTGACGAGGCTGAAAGGGCGATGCATGATGCCCTCTGCGTTGTAGCTGACGTATTTGAGAAGAATAAGGTTGTCGCTGGAGGCGGAGCCGTAGAGGCTGAGGTTGCCAAGGAGCTACGCAAGTACGCCGTTCAAGTAGGCGGAAGAGAGCAGCTCGCTATCGAGGCATTCGCTGAGGCTGTAGAGACCATTCCTAAGACTCTGGCCGAAAATGCCGGTCTCGAACAGATCGACATAATGGTTGAGCTCAGAGCCGCCCACGAGAAGGGTGAGACGTGGACTGGAGTTGATGTCTTCGAAGGCAAGGTTGCTAATCTATGGGACAAAGGAGTCATTGAGCCTCTAAGCGTAAAGGAGCAGGCGATAAAGTCAGCTTCTGAAGCAGCCGCGATGATACTGAGGATCGACGACGTTATAGCTGCTTCGAAGCCTGAGGAGGAGAAAGGTAAGGGTCCAGAGGGCGAAAAGGAAGAGAGCGAGTCAGAGTTTGATTAAAACTCTTCATAACTCTCTTTTTTCTGGGTCTCCCATCGGTCTGTTTTATCCTTTCTTTGATAAGACTCTTTTAGCGGTTTCGAAGTCCTCTTTTGCCTCTTTCGTCGAGGCAACTCCCACCATGCAAGCGTCAACCCCCACGCTTTGAAATACATAAGAGAATGCTTCTTCTGGTTTTATCCTCCCCCCAGCAAGTGGTTTCGTAGCTATTATCATCTTTCCTCCTCTCCTAGTTTCTATAACCGTTTTTTCAACGATCTCCCTAGATGGAAACATCATAACTCCCATCTTATTTACTGGCGTCACGTAGCCATCAAATCCCCCTATGCCTGCGTCTTGCAATATCGGAGCCGTAGCTCCAAAATGATGCGACCCAAGTAGACATCGATACCCGGCTTCTCTGGTTCTATCTATGATTTCACCAACCAGATCGGTTCGTGCTAAAGATATAAAATCAACCTCTGACCCAGGCTCAATCCATCCTATTCTCCATTCTGACAATATGTCAATGCTATTCTCCCATTTTCTCCACTCTATATTTAATCTTCCTTTCAGCTGCGTAACACTATAGGGTCTTGCATATTGGATGTTCTCTTTCCATCCTGGACGACAATTTAGAATAGGGTCGTTAAGCGCCTTATACAGAATGTTTCTTCCGGTCTTCTTTGTTTCATAAACAATCTGAGTGCTCCATCTTCTATAATCATTAATTTTTGCTCCGCCGATCCTGAGCGGTACGCTGATGCAGACTATCAATGTGATCTCCGTCTCCTCTTCTTCTTCGATCTCCTTTATAGCTTCAAGATGTAGTGGGACGAGATCGCTGAAGCCATGGGAAGACGCTGAGAAGAATCTTACATTATAATCTAGTGCAACCTTCATAACTCTCTTTATTTCGAGCTTGTTCTGAAATTTTTCCCTATATTCCTCATCTTTCTCTCTGCTTTGATAGCTTATACCGAGAAATGGAAGATGGCCAAGTATCAATTTCTGACGTCTTAACTCGAAAGCGGTTCTATACATGCCTATCTCCCCCTCTTAGAGGTTAACTAACAAAAAGGTCATGCCAATACATAATACAGTTTTCTCTGATAAGCCTCACTAGAAGCCTCGCCGCAAAAACTTATTAAGATGTAGAGTGATGTCCCTCGTAGCGATTCCGTTAAAAATGGCGCTGAGATGATGCAGATGCTCGGCGAGGCGCTTGCTATCTTAACGGCCATTCTATGGGCTGTTTCAACGGTACTCTCAGCCGAGGTTCTTAAGAAGATCGATCCTATAAGGTCAAATGTTATAAGAACCTTATTCTCAGCTGTATTATCTATCCCTATAGCCATAGTCACTGAAGATCTAAACAGTCTTTTCAACGTAGATCTTAACGCCTTAATTTTAGTAATACTCGCAGCTATAATAGGTTTTGGAGTAGGAGATACTCTTCTCTTCAAGAGCATAACCATCATAGGAGTATCGAGAGCTTACACCATCGTCTATACTTCTCCGTTCTTCACAATGATTCTGGCAGTTGCGCTTCTTAACGAACCTTTTATCATCAGATATCTTGCAGGGACTATTCTCATAGTGTTAGCGGTAATCGTGATATCCATAGACGATAATGACGACGCTGGCCGTGGAATCATCAGCCTTGAAGGAATCATGCTAGCCCTGCTGGCATCTTTATGTTGGGCTGTAGGCACCATTCTCGTCGCCATGGGAGTGAAGAATATAAGCGTATACTTAGCCAATATGATACGTTATTCAATTCTTTTTCTCTTTCTTCTTTTAATCTCAAAACCTATGAGAAGATGGAATATTACCAAAAGAGATCTAATGCTTCTTTCAGCTTCGGGCGCTACGGGAATGGTGATCGCGGGAATAACATTCCTCTTAAGCCTAAAGTTTATAGGAGCCTCAAGAGCTACTCCATTAAGCTCCTCCTCGCCAGTATGGGCTTCAATAATGTCCGCTATCTTCTTAAAAGAAAAGGTTACCCCTCGTCTTCTTCTATCAGCGATCATCGTAGCGGTGGGAACGTACTTCCTAATCTGAAGGAAACCAGTAATAGCTGGTCTCCCTATGAGCATCTCTCAAAAATGATCATATAAGCGACTCATGTGCGTCTCTACTTGTTTTCAAGATCTTTGAATGGCTTCTTTAAAATTCTCACTTGAACGTATTCGTTTCCCTCTATGTCTGTTCCTTTAAGCGTCGAAACAATGGCTAGAACCGTTCTTCTTATGAGCTCCGATATATAAGGGATCATCGGCACGTTCTTGCCATTGACTAGCACGGAGGATTTAAGTTTTCTTCTATGGGTCTCCACCGTGCAATTTTCGATTGATGCTTCTCCTTTTTGTACTGCTTTCGCTAGACCTAAACATGTTCTGTATGGGCATCTTCCACAATTCAATCCTGGCAATTGTTCTAAAATCGCGTATAGTTCTTTCTTCTCGTTTATAAAGTCTTCAATCTTCTTAATTATCTTCTCAAAGTCTCTCGTAGCATTCAAGACGTCTCCTTCATCTTGGTTTAGGTAGTAGCTACAGAAACATAATATTGGCCCCTTAATTCTTTTTGAATATTCCTCACGTTCATATTTTTTCCTCAACATTA
>JAGGZB010000003.1 GCA_021162225.1 Candidatus Bathyarchaeota archaeon
AACCGTTAAGTCAATCTTTCTTCCCATTATCCCAAGGGGAATTAGGTCTCCTCGAGTTACAACCCTTCCTTCTAGAAGGTGGCGTAGGTACTCCTCAGCTCCCATTATCCTTAGGGGCTCGGTTGGTGCAAGCGTGACCTTAACGGCTTTCTTGGCCTCTATCTTCATAACTGTGACTTTCTCATCTATGCTTACGCCTGCGTTGTTCCGTATGTATCCGTCTATCCTGATGAGGCCCTTACCGTAGTCCTCGGCGTATCCAGGCCAGACTAGGGCTACGGTCTTGCGTTTTCCGGAGATCTCCACGACGTCTCCTGGTACTAGGCCCATCTCCTCGACTATCTTTGGGTCTATCCTAGCTATTCCACGTCCTACATCTCTTCCATGAGCTTCAGCAACACGGAGAATTACGGGTTTAGAACTCAAACTAGTTCCCCTCTTTAGGATTAGGGATGACCCTTTTATAAAGATGATCGGCTTAAGGCTACGTGGTTATTTTTGGTTTCTCTCCGGAATCATCGATGGAACTCTCTTTTTGAAGGATTCATAGATGAGGATTCCGCCGAAGATGGTTATAGATCCCTGGATGAGGTTGAAGACTGCGACTAAGGGGCTTATTGCTAAGGTGACATTCAGCGGCATTCCATAGTATGCTGTGAATACGGGGATTGTTTGGACAAACATCACTACGATCCGGATGGCGAATCCAAGAAGGTAAGCCACAGCGAGTGACAGTTTAGGCTTTAAAATTTTTCTTCCAATATGAAATCCTAGAGCTGTCGAGAATTCAGCGGATGCCTTCATCCACGCTCCAACAAAGTCCCCGCTCCTAACTAGGATTGCTAAGAAGGCTATCATGGATGTGAATGTTCCAGGCTTCAAGCCGTCCGTTAGGGTGGAGATCATCACTGGAACTCCTGTGAGGTCAAATTTTAGGAATGGCAGCCACGGAAATGGAATCTTGAGCCCGGAGAATTTCATCGTGTAGTCTAGCACAACTACTAGGGCGCTGAACATTGCAGTTCTGGTAATAGTGTCGGTCCGGATTTTCATGGTCACTTGTCATCTTTCGGATTGATCATCTTGGGAGATCCTAGGGCCTGTCTGGATCTTCTTTATCACTTCCATTGTCTTAACGGCGTCTTCGAAGTTTGCAACGGGCTGCTTATCCTGTTTTAAACACTCTATGAAGTGGCGGTTGACTTGGAAGGTTCCGTCATAATGTGTTTCAGCTGCTTTCACGCCTATTAAATCCTCGTTTCTTATAATTTCAGCTGTCTGATATGGCTGATTATCTCTCATGATCATCAACCTGTCTATTCCTGGAATTCCCGGAATATCCCCATATGCTGAGATTCCCTTGCTATGCGCTTCGAAGCGGAGAACACGTCCGCCGGATGTTCTGTTGCTGTTGAGTATGCCTACTCCTCCACTCTCAAACTCAAGTATAGCCGTGTAGAAGTTCATATGTCCCTCTACGCTGCTGTATATCTGTCCGGTCAGACTATGTACCCCTCTGACTTCTCCTCCCATCCATCTGAGAAGATCCACAGCGTGGATCACGTCTAAGACTAAGCTGACCCCGCCGAATCTCCCAAGAAAGCCTTCCCACTCGCCATATTTATGAAACGTGGCAACGCAGTACATAATCTTTCCTCTCTCTTCAAGAATCTTCTTGGCATAGGTGACGCATGGATGGAAACGTCTCTGAAATCCAACCATGGTTTTGCAATCGTTCCTTCGAGCTATTCTCGCCCACTTTCTAGTCTCCTCAACGTCCATTCCCGGAGGCTTCTCTATGAAGACATTCATTCCCTCTTCGAGGCAGTAGGTCACTATTGGATCCAATAGGTCTGGAAACATTATGATGTAAACCGCGTCGAGGCTGACTTTCCTAAGCATCTGCTTATAATTCGTAAAGCGGTTCTTAACTCCATACTTGTCAGCTGTGGCTTCTAGTCGATCTTTACGTAAGTCGCAGATGGCAGCTATCTCCACGTCCTCCATCTCCGCTAGAGATGGGTAATGAGCTTGGTTAGCCCTGGCGCCTGCGCCTATAAATCCAATCTTTATCTTCTTCATCGTCATGCATCTCGCCGATATCTGGCGTTGAGAGCAGATATTGTTTCCATGAATATAACAGTTAATCTACTTTACGTTAGCTTTAAATTGTTTAATGCGGTTTTCTGCTGAGAATAAGATGTGAGGGTTGTTGCCTTGGGAAGTGAAGAGGCAAAGAAGAAGATTTTATGCATTCCAACGAAGGAGCATCTGAGTTATGTCTTCTCGGATGAGACTCTTGAGAGGCTGAAGAGGCTTTTCGACGTTACCTTTAACGATTTAGGCAGAGACTATACGTCTGAGGAGCTCGCCACTAGAATCAGGGGGTTTGATGGCTTAATTACTGGCTGGGGATCGCCTACATTGACGGATGAGGTCTTCGAGAATGCTGATAGGCTCAAGATAATAGTTCACTCAGCCGGCTCAGTGAAGGCTAAGCTACTTCCAAAGAGCGTTGTTGAGAAATACGTTATACCTAGAGGTATATGTGTCTGTAATGCTCCGAAGGCAATCGCATACAATGTCGCTGAGACGACTATTGGGCTGATGATAATGACGAGTCATAGGCTCTATGATCATGTATTCAACGTTAAGGAGAGAGGAATATGGCGTGACACCCTCCCTTCCTAGGGAGTTCAAGACGATTAATGGAAGCGTGATCGGTATAGTCGGCGCAAGTACCGTTGGTAGGGAAGTGATTCGTCTCCTTAAGCCATTCGATTGTAAGATACTGGTTTACGATCCAT
>JAGGZB010000074.1 GCA_021162225.1 Candidatus Bathyarchaeota archaeon
ATTTCTGTATTGGATAATTTTCATTAACTGGTATTCCAAATCTAGGAAGAAATAAGCTATGGCGCCCTCTCTGCCAGCTCATCGAAGCCTGGACTACGTTTGTAGAGAATGGAACGCCTGAGCAATGTGGGAGAAGAATCTTTCTAAAGCAGAGGATGTTTTACCGAGTTGGTAGTTATTTTTATATACTATATCACATGTCCTACCTCTGACGTAGTATGGGGTTTGTGACCGTTTCTGCGAAGGTTCGGAGGGAGCTCTGGGAGAAGCTTAGGAGCTACGGAGTCAATATCAGCGAGGTCATCAAGCGCTCCCTAGAAGAAGAGATCAAGAGGAAAGAGGAAGAGGAAGCCAGGAGGCTTCTAGGCGAGGCCTCCAAACTGTTGAGGAAACTGAGTGAGGAGGAGATCGTTGAGTCCATCAGGGAGAGCAGGGAGGAGCGATGAGGTACCTGCTCGACGCCAGCGCCCTCCTAAACATCGTGAGGAGGCTGGGAGAGAGGTCGTTGAAGATCCTGAAAGAAAACTACATCCTTACGCTAACGATCTATGAGGTTGGTAACGCATTATGGAGGGAGACAAAGCTACTGAAGAAGCTGACCACGGATGAGGCGGAGGAAATAATGAAAGCAGTCATAGCATTAACTAAATTCATGCAGATAATCGAGCCAGAAGACCCCACAGAAATACTCAAGACATCTAACAAGATCGAGGCAACATTCTATGACACAGCATACGTAGTTGTAGCATTAAGAAGAAACCTAACACTGGTGACAGATGATAAGAAGCTTGTAGCAAAAATAGAACGATATCAAGATGCAATCCTAAAAGAACACAAAAGAAAACTACATGTAATTAGGTCAACCGACCTATAATAACAACATCAACGATGATTAGAAGAGAATAACGCACTATAAACCACAAAACTTAAATTAAAGATAAAAGTCAGTAAAACGTGAAGTTTAGGATTACTTTATTATTAGGACAAGTCAAGTCTGAAAGTAGAAATTTGTTGTTATTCTTTCTGATCGCCTTTGCTTGGTCTTGGTTCTTTTGGTTGCTGCAAATGTGGGGCTTAAACCTTTATATAGCGCCTTTCGGCCCATTTGTAGCTGCGTTTTTACTTACATTTAGGAATGAGGGAAAAGTGGGTGTTAAAGAATTATTCAAAAAGGGTTTTGATCCTAGAATTGGAGGGCTATGGTATGTCCCAGTTTTCTTGTTTATGCCGGCTATTGCTGGCTTTTCTCTCCTTTTGGCATGGTTAAGCGAAGGTACAATCCCTGAATTGATGGCGTTATCTCAGCCTTGGCTTATTCTTTTTAATTTCGTCTACATATTTTTTCTCGGAGGGCCATTCCAAGAAGAGTTCGGCTGGAGAGGCTATGCGCTTCCTCGGCTTCAAATGCGTCACACCGCTCTTGTCTCCAGCGTAGCGCTTGGAGTAATATGGGCTTTTTGGCATTTACCTTTAAACTTCATGGCTCAACCCCCAGGTCCTCAATACGAAGCTGCCATTGGAATGTTTCTAGGCTCAATCATCACTATGACTTCCATGCCGATACTGTTCACTTGGATTTACAATAACACTAGCAACAGCGTCTTTGCCACTCTACTATTCCACACCATGGTGAACCTGTCAACATACGTTGTGTTCCCAGTCTTTGAAACACAAACCGGGCCGTTCTATTACTTAATTTCAATACTTGTCGCTGCCATCATCATCCTGGCGATATTTGGACCTAAAAGACTGGTTCGAGAGAAGAAACAGGTTTCTTAAAACTGAGCTAATGTAAGAGGATTATTAGTCCTTGGTTTTAAGACTTTGGAATCCGCACAAAAAAGCATATGTTCTAGTGAAATCTAGTAAAAGCGTCTTACTAGGCAAAATAAGGCAGATGTACGTTAAACAAATTTTGGAATGCGGGGGGTGGGATTTGAACCCACGCGGGCCTGACGCCCACCCGCCCCTCAAGCGGGCGCCTTGGACCTGGCTTGGCTACCCCCGCTACCTATTCCCTAAGTAAGGATTCTCCTATTAAAAGCTTAATCATCCTACCTTATTCAAGAAATCCGAGAATTTTAATTTTAGTTGGTTTACCGCCTCTAGGAATATATCGCTAGCTGACAGGGAGCCTGTGCTCTCATATCTCAAGATTATCTTGCTTTCATCCCACTTCCTCTTAACTTTATCGGGTTTGTCTAGTCTACATCTTTCTAAAGCCTCAAGACAACCAGGGCATTTAACTGGATAGTTTACCAGGAGCACATCTTTCTTCTCCTCTATACATGCCTCGCATGGTGATATGTCGCAGTCTTTTTTCAGCGAGCTATCTAATTCATATATAGGCATATAGCTGTAACCGATTGCAGCTGCGGGTTGCCACTTAGAGTGATCCTTCCCTCTACCAAGTCTCGCTATCGCTTGTAGCCTAATTCTCTGGCCTTTCCTCATTTTTATTATTGGGATCTTCTCGTTAGCTGGCACGATGAGCGGATCGGATGATTCTAAATCTCCAGAATAGATCACTTCGATAGGCTCCTTTGCCTCTTTATTTAGCTCCAGTACAACGGTCCTCTCCGGATCAACCCTCACTATGTTAAGGTCTGTCTTTAGGGGGATCATAGCTAGCCTATGGGCTATATATTCATCGAAGAATGGTGTGGTATTTTCAAAGAAGATGACCTCATCGACAGCGAATATAGGGACTTCAGAAGTTACTGCTCTCCTGAGAGCATTAGCGAGTGAGGGATTCGAATCCTCTATAACAACAACGGCTTTTTCATGACTAATCTCAATTATCTTAGCCCTCAATATCTTCACCCTTCTTCCTCAGAATATCGACCCAAGGATTGTTTAATATCTCCTCAAGGATATCCTGTGTGTCTTCAGGTACTCTAGGGGAAGAGTCTTCGTTTAGTATATTAACTTGCTCCCGTACTTCTGCATAACCCTCCTCCCTCTTATCTAGTATAACCTCCTCAGATTTACTG
>JAGGZB010000015.1 GCA_021162225.1 Candidatus Bathyarchaeota archaeon
CGGAAGTGTGAGCTTCAAGTTCAATCTTCTTTATAGCTAGAACAGCGATCCTTTCATCTTCAGAATTGCGGCCATATATATGTATTAGGCCATTCTGCCCGACCACTATGTTGCATCGAGTTTCCCTTTTAAGCATGTTTATCATGGAGCCTTTACGACCTATAATTCTAGGTATCTTCGCCGGCGAGACTTTCACGATCTGTCCACGAGTGATCTTACCTAGGCCGGACTCCTTAATTGTGAGAAGAGGGTTACGAGTCCTATCGTAAGCTATTATTTTTGCTTGTATGAGGTCTCCCACGTTCAAGAATTCTGAAAGTTCGTCTTTCTGTGGCTTATATGACTTATTAAGTGCCTCTGTAGGCTTCAGCATTGCTAAGTATGGAGAGTTTATGTCGACGGTCCACCCGTGGAGATTGATCTCGATTATCTTGCCTATGACCATATCTCCAACGGATGGGACATAGAATGTATTCAATGCAACTACTTGAACGGTTTTTCCTTTGTATTCTACGAGTCCTAACTTGCACGCGTAGATCTTAGAGTCTATCTTGTAAGTGTTGCGTCCAGCCTCGAATTCTCCCTCTGCAAGCAGGTCTCCCGGAGTTACTATATCCCTATTCTCATAAAAGACTGACAATTTTAAAATCCTCTTTTTACATCTACTTTATTTTAGAATCTCAGATTCAACACTTCCACGTGTTATTTTTCCAAGTTTTTCAAGAAATGAACCGTAAAGTCCAGCGGGCATCTCGATGACGGCAGTTAATGATCCATCACTTCCCCACGACTCGTTTTTTATTTTTCCGAAGGATTTGATTGTTCCGTATGCTTTGCCAACGTATCGCGAGGGGATCTTCACGGATATAGTGACTTTTTCAGTACTTATCGGCAGAACTGAGCGTATGAGAGCGATGGCCTCGCTGGCCTGTTCCTCGGCATCTTTGAATGGATCGACTGAAAAGTGTACTTGCTCAAGTGCTTGTTGGATTCGTATTGGTGGATGTGGAAGCTTTGTCCTCGGGTCAACACATTGTTTTGCAATTATTGCGATTATTTGTCGTTTCTTTTCTTCGATCATTCTTCGTCTCTGCTCCGCGGTTATCTGTAAGAATCCACGTTTCAGAATGATGTCAGATATTTTCTGAATGTCGGTTGTTCCAAAGGCTGTTTTTAGCTCGCTCTCAGATACCTTTAAGCCTTTGTTGGCGTCGCTGAAGACCGTTTCGGCAACTAAAACCTCCGAGAGAGGAATAGATTTTCCTTCTCGATAGGCAAGAGCTGAATCAGGATTTACAAGTATTTCAAAATTTTTTCCTTTGATGCTTATCCTTGCTACCGTATATTTTTTGTTCATCACTTCCCCACTGCCTGTACTTCAGCCAAGTATTTTTCAGTTTCTTCTTTAGAGAGCATCCTGAATCTCTTTGTAGATGTCGGCACAACGGCTAACTTTATCACAGTTTTCTCATCTCTGGATTGAGCGGCTTTCAGGAGACATTTGGCCGCAAGCTTAATTGCTTCTTCTAATGTAAGATCTTCCCTATATTCTTCCTCAAGTATTTTCTCAGCAGTCTCTCTTCCAATGCCTATAGCTACAGCCTTATAGGACTTATAGGATCCGCTTGGATCAGTAGTGAATATTCTTGGGCCCGTTCTGTCAACTCCGCCGAAGATTAAAGAGACTCCAAAAGGTCTAACTCCAGCATGCTGGGTATAGAGCTGCATGATATCCCCTATTCTTTTTGTTACTACTTCAACATCTACCGGCTCATCGTACATTAAACGGTTACTCTGACAGAAAATTCTTGACTCATCTATTAATATACGGGCGTCCGAGCTTATGCCGACAACGGCTGCTCCAAGATGAGTATCAACCTCGTAAATCTTCTGGCTGAAATTTGGATCTTGGAGTTTAGACTCTATTTTCTCCTCAGCTCCTATAACAACTCCTTCTGGACAAGTAATCCCTATTATAGTTGGCCCTCTATAAACAGTTTCAAGAGCGTATTCTACTTGAAATAGTCTGCCGTCAGGAGAAAATACTGTGATCGCCCGGTCGTAGGCCCCGGGAACAGCGAATACTGACAATCCAATTCACCTCGCTCTAATTTATATTCAAATCATTCTCTCTCAAGATTAATAAACGAGCCTAAAAAATCTTTTTGTTCACCTTTCACAAGCTCTTTAATTTTTGGTTTTTAAGGCTGAAATAGTCTTTTCCGCTATTGAGACGCAGCTTAAAAGATCGTCTATCGTAGACTGTAGTGTTAAAAGGTTTTCTCCATTATACACTATCAAAGTGATCACCTTATTTTTTTCAATAAAGCTCTTTATATCTAAGTTTTTAGGAGTTTTTACATTATCAGGCGAGATTGCCATTAATATTGCTTTTCTCTTTTTCTCATCTTCGTACGTTAATGATATTTCAGCTTTTATCTTCATTATCCTTCAGCTTCCTTGTTACGAGATCATCAACAAATCTTAAAAAATGTTCTTTTTCGTTTAGAGGAATCTGAGCTCCCGCAGCCACGTCATGTCCTCCTCCCTTCCCGGAAAACTTCTCAGCGGATATGCGCATTATCTCGCCTAGGTTAATTCCCTTACGTGTTAAAGAGTCGGTTGCACGGGCTGAAACCTTAATGAGTTTCTCCTCCGGAACAATAGAATATGCAATTATAGGTTTCTCCACGTTAGGCATGCTTGTTGAGAGAATAGTCGAAATCGCACTTATCATCTTCTCATTTATATTTTGTCCGCCATGAAGAACATATATACCTTTCATCTCTTCAAGACGATCACTGTGTTCATCAAGCCATCTCAGTTTCTCAATTATAGTTCTACGGTATTCTTCGAGAGTTTCGTTAGCTTCCTCTAGGCATCTGCCACGGTCGCCCATGCATATGGCTACTCCCAAGCCTGGCTTCTCCATTCTTCCCGTGGAATTCAAAAGTAAGGCAAATTCCCTAGCATCTCTTAAGGGAGTCCATTGTTCTTCATTTACGAGCACATATACTGCTCCGATGAGTTTCTTCGCAATATCGAGCTTATACCCACGTGATGCAAGGTAATCAGATATTCCGGAAAATATCTTGCGCTTCTCTTCTTGTGAAAGATCTCTTAACGCACGCCATCGATCTTTCTCCTTGATCTTTATTCCTAGCTCCGTAAGAAGTGTTAGGCATTTGTCTTCTTCTCCGCTTAAGCCTGGTATGAACGGAGTGGTAGTATAAGCTAAGGCCTTATGTATTGGCCGTGTTTCCCTTCCAAAAAAGAGAAGATCCGTTTCAACTTTCAGATGTCCTGATTCAATAGCATCCTTAACTATTATTTCATTAACTCCACCTAAAGATTGTCCTTCATTCTTGTCTTGCATATCTCCCAAGGCCCCTATTACCGCTAGATACGCTAGATCCTTATTCTTCTCAGAAATTTCCTTAGACATCAAGTATGTTACTCCCGCACCGCTTACGTCTCTCGCGCCGTCGATTCCAAAGATCTCTGGGTTAACGTGAACAAACGTTTCTTCATGCTTCCCGATTGGCTGATGATGGTCGAGTATAACTAGGTCTCTTCCCTTTAAGGCTTCGTTT
The DNA here is from genome assembly GCA_021162225.1 of Candidatus Bathyarchaeota archaeon. Classification (GTDB taxonomy): domain Archaea; phylum Thermoproteota; class Bathyarchaeia; order Bathyarchaeales; family DTEX01; genus B63. Next base: position 3,594 of record JAGGZB010000015.1, read on the forward strand.
AGAATATCGATGTATCCGCTTCCCATATCCGTTAGAACAGGTAAAGAGTCTTTCTCTGCGGCGATTTCACTGGCTATCTTCTCATCAAACCATCTTTCTATTCTAATTCGAAATCTGGCCTCGATTCTTGATAGCGTTATGCCCATAATTCCTGCGGCTGATATGCCA
>JAGGZB010000089.1 GCA_021162225.1 Candidatus Bathyarchaeota archaeon
AATCGGAAGCGGAATAAGCCTCTTCATTCTGGCAGGTGTAGCGCGGCAAATAATGCTTTGCTGCTTCTCCGTAATTGTAGTCGGCGAAGCTGGATCTGTAAGACCATATGGAATAATATCGGCTCTTATACAAGCCGCTATTTCCGGAGGAAATATCAGCCACCTAATACTAAGCGAGTATGGATATCCAAGCATTATAGGACTTTTAACAACGATCGGAGTCTTCCTATTCGTAATTTACGCGCAGGGAATAAGGGTTGAACTTCCAATATCTCACGCTAGCTATCGGGGATTTAGGGGGAGATATCCGATAAGCCTGCTCTACGTCTCAAACCTACCAGTAATATTCACATCAGCCCTCTTCGGCAATATATATATGTGGTCGCAACTTCTATGGAGCAACTATAAAAATAGTTCATGGGCGCCATACATTGGTTTATTAGGGAAATTCGCCGAAGAGGAAGGAAGAATTATTCCAGTTGGAGGACTAGCATACTACGTAATTTCGCCAACGCGTGGATTTATGGACGTTATCACGAATCCCATAAGATATTCGATTTACGCAGTTGCATTCATAGCTTTCTGCATAGTATTCTCCGCGATGTGGCTGGAGGTCGGCGGTTTAGATCCAAGAACCATCGCTAAGCAGCTTGTTGATTCAGGAATGCAGATACCCGGCTTCAGAAGGTCTGAAAAACCAATAGAGACTATTCTGAAGCGGTATATACCAGTAGTCACCATACTCGGAGGATTAATAGTCGGATTACTTGCGGTCGTCGCAGACTTCTTTGGAGCATTCGGCACGGGAACAGGCATCCTACTTTCAGTAGGCATAGTATACCAGTATTACCAGCAATTAATGAGGGAAAGAATAGAGGAGATGTACCCGAGCATCAGGAGATTCATAGGGAGGTAGAGAAATGGCCGAATCTATATTCTTATATTCCGTAGTTGTATTTGCATCTTCATTCGTAATAGCTATGGCTTCAATGATGATAAACCAGAAACTCCTAAGTCAAGAGCAGGTTTTGGAGTGGCGAAGAGAGATAAACTTGTGGAATGAAGAGAAGAAAAGAGCTGAGAAGCTCGGTGACAAAAAACTTCTCGCAAAGCTGAAACGCAGAGAAAAAAGAATATTGCAGATACAGTCCAAGATGCTTAAGAGGCAAGTGATCATTCTTTCCTTGAATATGGCCCTATTCTTGGGAATATGGCAGATTCTAATCTTCTATCTTGGAAATAAGCCAGTGGCTTATCTTCCATTCCGCATACCATTTATCTCCGGACCCTCCCAGTACACTCTGAGCCTATTCCATTGGTATATTATATGCTCTTTCATGTCGACTATAATAGCCTCTCGTATACTCCATGTATCACTTACGCCGAGCCTGTCTGAAAAGTAGCAGTGAGTCAAGAGGGGAATATATGATGACTTTGAGCGGTAAAGAGAAAAAACTAGTCATATGCATTTGTGGAATGGCTGGCTCTGGAAAAAGTACACTGGCTAAAAGGATCGCTCAACATTATGGGCTGAAATATTCTTCTGGAGGAGATGCATTGAAGGCAGTAGCGTTAGAGATGGGTTACTCTGTAAGTGAAAAGGGATGGTGGGAGACGGAGGAGGGGCTGCGATTCCTAGAAGAGAGATCTAGAAATCCGGAGATAGATCGCAGGGTGGATCAGAAGCAGCTAGAATGGGCTGAGAAGGGAGGAATAGTCTTCGATAGCTGGGCTATTCCGTGGCTTCTTAAAGGCGGATTTAAAGTGTGGCTTGAGGCCTCAGAGACTGTGAGGGCTAGACGCGTAGCGAAGAGAGATAATTTAACTATTAAAGAGGCTTTAAGGTTTCTAAGGGAGAAGGAAGCCATGACAAAAAAGATCTATAAAAGACTTTATGGATTCTCTCTGGGAGAAGATCTCTCACCCTTTCATCTGATAATAGATGTAAACTTTCTTAGCGAGGATGAAGTTTTCGAAGCGTTGCGTCTCGTGATAGACAGGTTTATTCTAGGCCGAGAACCCTAATTTTTTATACTCAGTGTCTAATGAGCATGATAAGGAAAAGGAGATTTAGACGGGAATAATGGAAGGACAGCATTCTCTAGGGAGGAGTAGGTTTGGGGAAAGCTATATACAAGGTCAAAGGTGGAAAAATGATTAAAATCCAGCTGACATTAGAAAACAAAAAAATAATAAAGGACTTAAGAATAACTGGAGACTTCTTTCTACATCCCGAGGAGACGATTGAAGATATTGAGAAAGCCTTAAGAGGATGTTCCTTAAGTAAGGAGGAGCTAGTCCGCATTATAAAGGAGACTTTGACGAGTAAGAGGGCAGTTTTACTTGGAGCAAGCCCTGAGGATCTTGCGAGATGCATCATAATGGCGGGTGAGTAGAGTGATTGAGAAATGGAGACTTCTGGATACGGGCTTAAATGACGCTTTCTATAATATGGCTCTTGACGAGGCTATATCCATTGCTAGGTCTAAGGGCATAGCTCCAAACACTATAAGGTTTTATAGGTGGAGGCCGCCAGCCGTTTCAATTGGGTATTTCCAGAGCATGAAAGAAGAAGTCGACATTGAGGCATGTAATAGACTGGGCATAGACTATGTGAGGAGAAGAACAGGAGGAGGAGCTGTTTACCACGATACTGAGGGCGAGCTGACATACAGCATAATCGTTAATGAGACCCATCGGTTGATTTCAAGGGATATTCAGGAGACTTATCGAATCTTATGTTCGGGGCTTGTTCTTGGGCTACGTCAACTTAACGTACCAGCTGAGTTCAGACCCATAAATGACATCGTAGCTCATGGGAAAAAGATATCCGGAAATGCTCAAACGCGCAGAATGAATACGGTACTGCAACATGGTACAATTCTTAGAAGAGTTAATCCAGCCTTAATGTTTAGAGTCTTGAAAGTGCCAAGTGAGAAAGTTCGGGATAAGCTAATAAAATCCATTGAGGAAAGAGTCGCATCAATTAGCGATATCCTAAAGAGGGATGTAAGCTTCAAGGAGCTTAAAGAAGCTCTCATAAAAGGATTTGAGAGCTCTTTCAAAATAAGACTCATACCTGGCGAATTAACCGATTTTGAGAAGGACCTAGCTTATAGACTAAAACATGAAAAGTACACCACTAGGGAATGGAATTTCAAAAGATAAACTCATGAGCAGAAAGTTATTATTTAAATTTTTAGTCACCAACACTCCTTAAGAACCAGATACACAAGAGATAAAATTATCATATCATAAATATGATATGGATCACTTATGACTAAGAAGAGGACAACTATAGAGATATATTTAGATGTACTGAGAACCGTTAAAACAGGAGTAAATAAGCCGACAAATATAATGTATAAATGCAATATGGCATGGAGACCATTCAAACAAATCTTAGATTCTCTTGTTGATAATGAACTTTTAGAGATAAGATGGAAAGGAAAGAGGAGAACA
>JAGGZB010000130.1 GCA_021162225.1 Candidatus Bathyarchaeota archaeon
GTTGAGAGTTTAGGGGCGAAAAGAATAGCTCTTCTAGGACTGGTTCTATCAGCAGTTATGAGTCTGTTATTTGGCTATGCTGACTTGCTTATATTCTTCATGGTAATATGGAGCATAAATGGATATGCTCAATCAACAGGATGGCCATCAGTAGTCAAGATCATAAGTAACTGGTTTAAGTCAGAATTAGGCATGGTGGGAGGTGTTTTTGGCTCATGCTTCCTTGTAGGTAACATGATAGCATGGCCATTACTGGGATACATCACAGCAAATTTTGGATGGCGAACTGCATTCTTAATACCATCTTTATTGCTGGTTTTGATGGCGATAATCTTCTATTTATGTGTGGATGAGAAGCCTGAAGGAAGTAGACACGTTAGAAAAACTGCTTTTCCCAAGATTAATTCCAGATTTAAACAGATTCTGCTCTCAAAGGAGCTCATAACGATATCTTTAGCATATATGTTGCTTCAATTTGTAAGAAGCGGATTCACTCTTTGGGCTCCATCATACCTCTTTGAAATGTACGGTCTATCATTGGATATAGCTGGATACGTAGCCGCGATGATACCGATTGGGGGAATAGTAGGCTCAGCGATCTCCGGATGGCTCTCAGATCGAGCTAAGGGATTAGGGAGACAAACAGTAATATTTATGCTAATTCTCTCTCTAAGCCTCACATTACTTGCGTTCTATCATATGGCTTCTTACAATCTTCAGGCGGGTATAGCCCTACTATTTTTGACAGGCTTAACGCTTTATGGACCGCATATCCTAATGGTTACTGTGATACCTATGGAGCATAAGGACACTTATGGCGCGGCAAGCGTAGCGGGATTTATTGACGGCGTAGGATATATTGGCTCAACATTCGCTGATCCATTTATCGGATGGATAGTTGATGTTCAAGGCTGGAATGGAGCTGTGATCTTTTGGCTTATTAGCTCATTAGCTGCCGCCATCCTTGTAGGAGGGCTAAGCTGGAACAGTATAAAGCGTGCACTGAGTAGTTATTAAGGGGCTTTGGTAAAAGATATCATTTCGCATCATTCTCTATCTCGGGCGTTGAAGAGTATATGGCGAATTAATAACGTATATACTGAAAAATAATTTTGGAAAATTTTTTGGTAGCCCGGGAGAGATTCGAACTCTCGTCAGCGGGTCCAGAGCCCGCCATGCTTGACCGCTACACCACCGGGCTATACAGACGCTGATCTTCCACTAATTATTCAAAGTTAAAAATTTAAGAATTAAATGTTTTGCTGCCTTCAAGTAGATTAGCGTCTTCTCCTCTTTCTTCTATAGGGGCTACTTTCAGAGAGATGCCATGGAATCTGGACGTATGTTCTCTCTGAAAGATTATTCCGTGTGTTAACTTCAGTTATCTCTTCCTCAGACTTCTCTATGCTTCCAGACTTACCTGTATTCAGCCTTAACGATCCCTTGAACAGCGTTGTGTATCCATTCTTGATTCTTACAGTGTCGCCTGCCTTGAATCTTTTTATCTGATCATCCCATAGTGTTAGAACTACTACTCCTGTCTCATCTCCTACGAGGGCCTCTGCAACTAGGTGTTTCCTTTCCCCTCTCCTTGAAAATACTATGCGAGAATCTCCGACATTAATTATCTTCACGGTCATGTCAAGATTTCGAAGGTCAGGTTTTAAAGATCCAACTTTACACTCATTCGATAAGCCATTCACTTTAAACACTTCTTGAGAGAATGATAAACAAAGATGCTTATTAAGATGATTATTTTGGCACGTTGAGTTCGCGAGCTAAGATGGCAGCCGGGCGATTAATTCCTTCCTCTTCTTACGAATCTCTAAGATTATCTCCCTCGCCTTCTCCAGAGATGACTGGGCATCTTGAAGCGAGGCACTTTCGAGCATCAAGACCTTAAGAGCTTTTTCGTATACAGCGCTAGGTGAGATTCTTGAGTCTCTCAAGCGCTTTAACAGGGTTACATAGTCGAAACGTGTTCCCTCAATCCTAGCCAGTAAGAACGCATAGTTCTCGAGCATGCTCACGGAGGCACGTGTCATATAATGAACAGCCTCGGCCGGGAATTCTTCTTGAAGTAAGGAATGCACGCGGGCCACCATGCCGCGTAGGAAACTCTTTTTGCAGTAGAAATTCAGGCTACTTAGAACTTCTCCATGTAGATCCTTAGCGATTTGTGAATTAGCTTCAACGCATTCGATAGCAGCGCTCCACATCTCAACGAGATCATTACAAATTTTCTCGGCTTTTCTCCTATTAACTTCGGACAGACCAGTGATCGTGAGGTATTCTCTATAAAGATTCTTGAGACCGAGACTCTCAGCTGACTCTTTAAGGGATCTAACGAAGCGGCTATTCGAGAATAGAACCTTCCTAGCCTCCATCAGAATCTTCATTATTGCGTCTAATCCAAGCGTAGCATTGAGCTTAGCACTCTGGTAATCCTCTCTCCCATACGCGGATAATCCTCTGCTCAGCAAAATATCAGCCTCAACAAGGTATTTTCCAGTCCTGATCTCTACGCGCTCAGGCTGCCACATAATCTTCGTTATTGTTTCTTTAGCCATCTTCAAAGCTTCGTCTGGATCATAAAGAATCTCAGCCTCGTAGAGCTTTTGATCTATCTCCGGAGGGAATTCTCTCCGAACCCATCTCTCCGGAATGTAGTTTAAATCCAAGAATGTATCATCAATTTCCGCTCTTTCAACATACTCGTAATCAAGATTCCTGCTGTCAACTATTAGGAGATCCACATCGCTACCCTGCACAGCTTCGCCGCGGCTCCAGCTCCCAAATAATCCGATACTGACGACTGACTCACGTGACTTCAGATCATCAACTAATCCCTCAATTATCCTTCGGGTATCTTCGTCCATTCTCTCCATTTCCACATCAAACACTCTATCTACATTTAAGACCATATAAGCCTTTTAAGAAAACTTATGGAAACGTTGAGAGACTTTATTATCACCCATACTTTTAAAGAAAGAAACTTAATGGTTTCATTTAAGTGATGAGCGAAAAGCTTATATATGGGAACCATACTCTTGGTATAGCCACGGGTTAATGAGCTGGTTCTGACAACCCTGGTATGAGGAACCTGTTCTGCAAACTTCTTGCAGCTAGCTTATGTATTAACCTTGGTGTGGTGAGAAATGATGCAGAAAAAGATGAGTAAGATTCAGCCTGTGCAGGTAACGGTTAAGAAGTGTCCAGAATGCGGAAGCACTAATTTGATTCATGATTACGATACTGGAGAGACCATTTGTGGAAACTGTGGCTTAGTAATTCAGGATGTTATGATGGATAAGGGACCGGAATGGCGGGCATTCACCCAGGAGGAGAAAGAAGCTCGAAGCAGAGTGGGCATACCCACTTCATATTCGGTTCATGATAAAGGATTATCTACATCAATCGACCGCATAGACAGAGATGCTTTTGGACGAAAGCTCCCCCTAGCAACAAGACTTCAGATGTGGCGACTGAGAAAATGGCAGATTAGATCACGCGTGCATTCTTCGATAGACAGAAATCTCGCGCAGGCTATGACCGAACTTGACAGGCTCTCAAGCAAGGTCACTGCGCCGTCGGCGGTGAAGGAGAAAGCCGCCGTGATCTATAGAAAGGCCCTTGATGAAGGGCTCGTCCGGGGCAGATCGATAGCAGCCATAGCCGCCGCTTCTCTGTATGCTGCTTGCAGAATAACTGGAACGCCGAGAAGCCTCCGAGAAATAGCTGAGGCAAGCCTAGTAGACAAGAAGGATATTGCAAGATGCTATAGGCTTTTACTCCGAGAATTAGATCTGCATATACCATTAGCCGACCCGTTGATCTACGTAACTAAGATCGCTAGGAAAGCCGATATTTCAGGGCAGATTCAAGCGGAAGCTGTAAAGATCCTTAAGGAAGCTAAAAGAAAACATGTCTCAGCTGGTAAGGATCCTATGGGTTTAGCTGCAGCTGCACTCTACATAGCATGCAAGCGGCTAGGTGAAAAGAAGACGCAGAAGGAAATCGCTGATGCCGCTGGAGTGACAGAGGTAACTGTGAGAAACCGTTTCAAGACTCTTAAGAGGCAGCTAAACATAAGTTTACCTGACTAACACCCCTACTCCTCTTCTTTTTCAACCTCTAAGCATATTGGACCAGTATATCCGCAGTCTGAACAGACGAACACTCTTGGAGTAAGCCAAGCATCCATGCTACTTAACAGTCTTATATGAGTACTGCCGCATCGTGGACAAACAATAATTCTGCTTGGCGCCGCTTTAGGCTCTTTAAGCTTTTTAAGTATCGATTTAAGCTTCTGCATCGAGTGCACTTACTGAACCTCGATATTCTCCTCCGGATATCCCATTTTAATGAGGAATTCGTATGCCTTCTCCCGCTGATCTCCCTGAAGCAGAATCTGACCGTTCTTGGCAGTTCCACCGCATGCGCAGAAGTTCTTCATTTTCTGAGCGAGCTTCTTCAAATTTACGTCTTTCCCATCCATCCCTTCAATAATAGTCATTGCTTTACGGAATTTCCGCGTCTCAATACGGATTAAAATCTTCTGTTGCTCTTTACTAATCTCTCCGCAGATGCATAGATCCTTTGGAAGCCCGCATATAGGACAGATCTCAACCATTACGTAATTCTTGGCTCCTTCTTGTTTCATCCTTTACTTGCAGAATGGAGTATTTAAGATTTTAGGCATTTCCAACCATCCTACATATAAGGTATCCTTCTAATCTGGTCCAGAACGTATTTTCGAATCTCTGAAGGCCTAGGCAAGTCCGCCACTATCTTACCATCCTTAACCAGAGGCCTAAGCATAGGAATCATCTCTCCGCCGCACTTTGGGCATTGGGGACCTCGTTGAGAAAAGGGTAGAACAATATCTTGGAAACACGAGGGACACCGCCAAACCTGTTTCTTACCGCTTAGCTTTCCACGTTTAGCTGCATATTTCCCCTCAACCTCAACTATATCCATGGCGAAGTCTATCGTAGGCGCATTGCTAATGTATGTACCGACTCCGAACGCTTCAGCTCCAGCTTCACTTAATTCCTTAACGGATTCCTCAGTTAGCCCTCCAGAGACAAAGATCTTCACGTGCTTGTATCCTCTCAGATCAAGCTCCCACCTCACTTCTCTCACGATTTCGGCGAAGCTTCCTTTCCTCGATGGAGGAGTATCCAACCGGACGGCGGCCAGTTTCTCCTTCAAAAGATCGGCAGCCATCACAGCTTCGACTTTTTCATCAAGATACGTATCCACCAAGCAGACCCTTGGAACATCCGGAGGCATAACTTCATCGAAGGCTTTCCAAGCTTCCCTCTGATCCCTCATTACTATTATGAGTGCGTGAGGCATCGTTCCGCTAGGCTTCGTCCCGATAGTCTCGGCGCCTATCAGACTGGAGACTCCATCCAAGCCTCCTACGTAGGAGGCTCTGTCTAGCATGGGAGCTATAGCCGGATGCATCCTACGTATACCAAAGGCTAGAACGATCTTATCTCCCGCGATCTTTTTGATCCGGGCGGATCTAGTTGCGACTCCGGATGCTTGACATATCAATCCAAGCATTGGGGTTTCAAGTAGACAGAAGCTCCCATACGGGCCATCAATAAAGAGGATAGGCTCCCTAAAGCCTACACTGTCATGAGAAAAGAAGATTGTTCCTTCAGGCATCGAGTACACGTTCACTGGGCATCCTTCAAATAAACGTGCAACTTCTTCGATTCCGCAGAGAACTCCCCACCGCCAA
>JAGGZB010000148.1 GCA_021162225.1 Candidatus Bathyarchaeota archaeon
GCTCATTGAGAGACTTGAGCCTGGAGCCACGGTTGAATATTGGAAGATAATGGGGAGAATAAAAATTGTTGGTGTGAAGTGATCCTTAACCCAATATGATCTAGCCCGCTTACTACTTTCTTTTTTTAACTTCCCTGAAACCCCGCTCCATAAAATTCCTGCAAAACGAAATTCGGCGGTTTTATTTTCGGGGTTTAAGCCTCCACAAACCCTTTTAGAGGGAGATAGAGAGCCGAAACTCCAGCTTCACAAGCTCCCACAAGTTGATTTTCTGAGGGGGTTGATGGAGAGTTCTCATCCCATCTTCATGGCCTCTAACAGGTCTTCCGAGCTAATCTCGCCATCAAGCCAAGCTCTAATCATAGCTCCCCTACTCCTCAGCCTGTCCCCCTTCCTACACTCCCATCTCCTATGCCTCGGAATATAATGGCTTGGATCAAGTCTCATGGCTGGGCAATCCGCTATCTCCGAGAGCCTAACAATCCTCATAATAGGCTTCTTCTCCACCATCTCCTATTCACCTCAAAACCATAATGTAAGCCTCAAACCCTTCTCATCTCCAGTAACTTCGAAGTCTAGTGGAAACGGCTTACCAGCTATTCGATAAACCGACCCCAGCCCCGTCTCCTCAACCCTCTTAGCGACCTCAATCAACCCATCCATCGAGACGCCCCACATACCACTCAACCCAAACACATCTATCCTCAAGTTGAGGCGTCCGCCCTCACGAACCTCAACCCTATCGAAGGATAATCCCCTCTTCCTCAGAGCCTCTGCCACAGCCCTCTTAACCCTCTCAAACTCCTCATCCAAATACCCATATACGAACTTGAACATCCTCATCCCCTCTTCCAAACGTAGGTGTCATTAACGAGAACATCCTTAAGTCTCCAATTCTCATCGAATACCAGTTTTACTACTGCCGTCCTGCCATCCGTTATCCTCACATCCCTAACCCCTTCATCTATGACGGCCTCACAACTCTTCCCGAATCTAACTACCACCATCGCTTATCACCTCTCTTCCTCAACCTCAACTTCCTTAACCGAGCCTCTCATCCTAACGAATCTGGCCTTACCCATATCTGGAATCTCGCCTAAGATCGCATACTTCACGTCCCTAACCCTCATCTCTTCCCTCCTAAGGTCTTTATGCTCCACCTCAACCTCTACACAGGTATGCTTTGAATCATCTGAGTTTTCTAAGTTTATTGCGAGCCTGCCGTCCTTAAGCTCCTCTATCCAAAGCTCCCCATTCTTAACAGGTATGTTCAATAGTCCATCCGCTCCCTTCTCCGAGACCATTATCTCCATCCAACCCCTCTCCTCAAGATTCGGAATGGATAGCTTCTTCCTAATCTCCTTCTCAACGTATTCTTTTTCGAGCTTATCCTCGTAGAAGCCGTTTACGTGAAACCTCAAGCGAACCAGATACTCTATCCACTCCATTAAACCCTACCTCGACATCTAAGCATTTGATCAGGGGTTAAAACCCTCATGGCCTTCACTTCCCCTTTTGAGGATTCTTCAGCCTCAGAAGAACTACCCTCTCAACATCATCTCTATACGGGTAATGCCTATGCTCCCTAACCTCAACCTCACCTGCGAGATTTTCCTCGACAAATTCTAGAAGCTCCTCAACATTCCTAAACCTCTCCTTTAGCCTATGATATGCGTATAACAATCTCTCGGCTGTGGCCACTCCCTCTTCCTTCCTCAAAGCCTCGACTAACGCCACCTTAACTCTCTCGGCTTCCCCGCTCATTCACCATCAACCCCCATTCCCTTCAAGGCTTCATCCACCACGCTAAAGCTGACCATCTGAAGCCCATAGCTGAACCTCTCGAAGTCTTCTGCCGTCTCAGGAGCTTTACATACTACCACCTTCAGGCCATCGTATTCTAGGTCTCTTCCACCACCATAAACCCAAGCGTAGAGGTCGTCATCGTAAGCCTTCCCTACTGCGAAAACCTTTTAACCCCTTCATCTTGAGAATAGCTCATCAGCTTGTATAAGAAGCGGATATGTTTTATTATAACATTCCCGTCTTATGGCCAAAAGAAGGAGCTATATTTAAGTTTTCACCAATATATTAAGCTTTACGCTCTCAAAATGAGAGAAAATCTTTTAAATAATACCTAATTTAAAGAAAAATGAAAAATGACGCGAGAAAAAGTTCAATTTTTCAACTTTGAACGAAAAAACGTAAAAAATCGAAAAAGTAGTATAGAGAGGTTACAAGCAGAGAAGAAACTGCGTAAAAAGGTGTTTGAGATTGCTCACCACATTTTGAGAGAGTATGGTATAGAATTGAATAATGAAGAAGAATTACTTAGTTTCCTGCTACTTATGGGCTGGGTAAGGTTTCAGAATTTAAAAAGGAAGCTATCCCTAGCTTAAAAAGGAGGAAGCTATTAAGAAGGATTCTAAATAACTAATCAATGTACGAGAGTCGAGAGAGTCATAAAAAGAACCGACTAGCAAATTAATTCATCAAATATCTGTTGTTGAACGTACCAAGTTAATATTACTGAAAGTGCTTTGGAAAGCTTCTTTCCGATACTTTCTGCATTTAAGGCATTAGAGTCGATCACAGCTTTATTGCTGAATTCAAATATCTGCACCCGGACCCTGATATATTGCTTAAATATCTGCTTAGTTGAAGCCTTTCTCTCAACGACCAAATCTATAAAATCTTCAATTAGCTGTATCAATTCTCTGAAAGCTAACAAAACACTTCCCTTCAATTCTTTTGAATAAGTTGCATCAAGCTCCCTCACCCATCTTCGCAAATTGCTTATATCATTAGGAATTATGTCACAGGTTTTCATAGCACTTTCCCCTCTTAAGTTTCATTACATAGATACGGAGCCTAGAGATTATTCGGCTCGGAAGTGCCACTACAACGTTCAAGATGTTATGCATCTTACGTTGAGGAAACTGTTTTACACCTCCAGATAATGCTCTAACGTAATTAAGCCAGAATAGGAACGTAAATTCACCTAACATTTCCGTGTATATATCTTTTTGAGAGATTAATAAATTTTTTGATAGATAATCTCTTTTATTGAAAGCTCTCTTAGCTTATACCTCATAGTTCTCGTCTATGAAGCCGTAATCCCGCCCTATCGCGGCATAGAAGTACTGAGAGGGCAGACTTATGGGAGATATTTCTAAGCTTATTCTTGACATAGGAAGTGAAGCGAAAAAAGTATGTCGAAGAAAGCCATATATACGAAACCAGTGGAGATAAATAACCAGGGGAAGAGCTAATTTATCTGCAAGAAATGCTCCAAGAATCAACATTGAGAGAGCTACCAGCAAGACATCAAGTAGGACATAGCCTAAGAGTAATTCCCAGCTCCTATAGAATGATAATGAGAAGCTGATAAAAATAGTGCACATATGCTAGATAGACTGTCATAGCGGCAAAGATAGTAGAAAACGTGAGAACGGTTTTATCAACACCTCTCCCCTACGATTCTGAGATAGATTAAATTAGCATATACTCGAATATTTTCCAAACTATCCGTATAGAGAGAAAAACATACAGGTATCCCTAATATTTCTCTCATACTTAAGAAAGCAATGTCCGAGAAATAGCAAACTAAACGATATGCCGAAAGAACCCCGCAAAGAGTATCTCCTACATGCGTTGAAAGCTAGAAAGGCAGTTAAGCCTAAATAAGCTATCAATAGTAATCGGTTTAAGCATGCTAATAGGCTCATTGACCAGCTGCACAATATGTAAACTAGTATCGGTATGAGATACATAAAAGCAAGACTATAGGATCTTAAGCAGATTATTATTTGCGTGAATTTTTTACCTAACTTATTCATTATTAGATGCCCACCTCCGGCATAATTTCCAGTTCTTCAGCCTCTTCAGAGTAACCTTCCTCGACTTGAGACTTCTTTCTTCTTAACCGCTCCACTAACTTGATTACCGTGTAGCCGGTTATAGCTATAGCCCCTGAATACGTTAATGCATTTACTACATGGAATTTTGAGACTTCCAGTTCTTGTGTCTCAAAGCCCGGTACATCAATCCTAAGACTCGCCTTGTAAATCAGACCATAGAAAGGTTCATCTACAAGATATAGCCCATTCTTTCCCAGAATTTGCTTTCCATTAACTAGAACCTTTCCATCAACCGGTTTTCCATCAGATCTGTAACGTAAAGATATTGAAAGCTTAGCATACCCGAACGTTGTCCCATCAAAAGTTACGAAGTAATCTATTAAGTCACATATAATTAATAGCTCATTAGCGTCGCAAGCAGTTATTCCACGCTTATCGGGCGATATTGAGTTGACGCTTATCTTTAATCTTCCTACTGAAGAACAGCGCGGCTGCTTTGGTTTCAGAATTACTGAGCCATTGAAAGGTTTACCATCACTCTCATAAAGGGCGCTTATTTGGATAGGAATATTCGAGCCTAAGGCATATCTTTCAAAATCAGATCTTAGCGTTATAGATACTTTATCCCAATGGATTAACAACGGTTTTGCCACGAATTTAGTAATACCGTAAAGTTCGTCTTTAATGCTTACTACTTCCACCTTTTCTTGTCCAGGAGAGTTTAAAACAGGTGATTGACTAGAGAGTTTAATTACACCTTTAAACGGCCTTTTATCATAAGCATAATATGCACTCCATTTAATGTTGGCTTTTTCACCTACGTTATAGTATAGTTTGTCTGTAGATAGTTTGATAATAACTTCGTCCCAGATTATTTTTATTGGCTTTTGTAAAACAGTTTTCAAACCGTAAAGAGTATCCGATATAGAAGCTATTTTAATTACTTCGTCTCCAACAGACGATTTGGAAATGTTAAAGGTAAACACGCCCTTACCTTCTATACTCTGATTATTGTTTAACACTATGGTTCCTTCAAAAGGAGTTCTGTCATAAGCATATCTTATATACAGCTTTACCTCAACGTTCTCCCCGACGTTAACTCTGCTATCAGAAATGTCAGCACGATATACTTCGGCTGCATCAAATACTGCGTAGGGTGTCACCTCGAATTCTAAGCATGATATTCCATGGTATGAGGAGAGTTTTGGTAATACTTCTACTCTTCCGGGCTTATCTGATTTTAATCTTATTGAGACAAAGCCAGTAGAGTTCACAACATATTCTACTCCTCCGAATTCAAGCACGGCACCATCAGCAGGTTTCCTATCGGTATTCCTCACCACTCTCAGCACTACTTCTGCTTCAGAGTTTATGTCATATCTAGGCTTGCTGGTTTTAAAATCACTGACTATCAGGCATGTCGGAATTTCCAATATTATATGTTCAACGTTATTGTTCGGATCTCTATCAATTTGCGTCGATATCTCTACTTTCACATCTCTCATATCGCGATTCACAGTTATTTGGAATGTGAAATTAGTAGACTCACCGGGCTTTAGAGCGTTCATATATCTAAGAGACGCTAGAACCTCATCTTCATCCATTTTCTTAAGCCTAATTTCAAATGGACAGGATTCTGCGGTACCCACGTTAGATATCTTGACAACCAGGCTTATTTTTTCGTTAGGCAACGTCTCACCTATAATCTGAATTTTCTCAATAGAAAGATCGGGTAAACCATTAGTGACTATTAATGATGCCTCTAACGGATCAACGTTCACTACCCTTACAGTGAACCCTAAGCTCTCACTAATAAACTCCTCATCGACCCATAAAGTAGCAAGAATTTCTACGATGTCACTACTATGGTCGTACAAGTATACTAAGACCCCATTTTGAGGTATTCCGACATCTTCTCCATCGGCAAATCGATATTCTATAAAAATGCTTTTTGTTTCGGACACTGGTAAAATTAAAGCTTTAGCTGCTTGAGAAGACATCTTTGGAAGACTAATTTCAATTCTTTCACCTCTTTTTACCGAGATCACATTTGAGCCGTAGCTCATCCAACCTAGCTTTAATTTTTCTACAGAAAGTAGGTGAACAATGGAAGACCAGCTATCTTTAGACATTATAGTCCACCCGTTTGCTTTTTTCTGCTCGCTTAAGCCTAAAGCTCTTAGCACAGCGTAAATATAATGTGGTTTTCCAGAAGCCAAAGGTAAAATTGCATAACGTATGCTACCTATGCCCCCGTATTCATCGACTCCCCCAATAACGCAGTCTTCTGGATTACACGAACCAGTATGTACTATCAACAAAACGTTACAGTCCTTTAATGCATCTTCTGGCACCCGTTTTATCACCTCTTCTAGCAATTTCTGTCTCGCTGAGTTGTTGTAGGCATAACTTTCAAATGAAGACCAAGAGTAAGATAAAGTAGTCCAGTTTATCAGACGAATGTTGACGCTCATTTTTCCATAGCTTACTTCCTCAAAATAGCTCTCGAAATAATTAGAAGCCGTGAAGCCTATTAACGAAACCTTGAACTCTGGAGGATTGTCTTGAAAAGCGACTGGTACTACGACAATATTCAGCTGTCCTTTCACTTCGATCGCGCTAGCTTGCTCTAAAGATAAAATCGCCATCAAACATGCAAAAAGTATCAGAAGCAATCTCAAGGTTTTCAGAAAGTTCATTTAACCCACCTCCTGCCACATTACCCTATTGGTATGTCTGTTCTTTTCTGCCACGGATACTTGTAAAGGTTGATAGGCTTAGAGAGGTGATCATATGGCGTGCATAAGGTAATGTACATCCAACCATCGCTCCCTACTATTTGCTTACGTTTCTCTTCGATCATTAACGTCATTCTCGTTATTGATTCCGAAAGTCGGACCTCGATTTCAAAGCGTTCGTAGAAGTCTATAGCTCCCTTTTTATTTTTGTCATATAC
>JAGGZB010000187.1 GCA_021162225.1 Candidatus Bathyarchaeota archaeon
TATTATTCTGTTGCTCTTCGCTTATTCCTTCGTGATTAAAGATTCCCCGCAATACTCCAACGTGACCGATCTTGAAGCGATAATCTCGTAAACCTGTTTTTTTGAGAAGATCATCGGTTAGGAAGATTATCTCAGCATCTGCCTCGGGCATTGGCGAACCAAACAATTCAAAGTTAGCCTGCCAAAACTCTCTATACCTTCCGAATTGAGGCTCATCATACCTGTATAGGCTCCCAGCGGAGAAAAGCCTTAATGGTTTGGGAGCTGTCCTCATCTTAGTGGCTATTAGCCTAGCTATTGATGCGGTGAACTCTGGTCTTAAAGCTACTTTTCTACCCCCCAAATCCTCGAAAACATACATTCGTTTCCTATTCTCTTCACCTATCTTCGCAGCTAAAAGATCATAGTACTCAATTACCGGCGTAATTACCTCTTCATATCCATAGAGAATCGCTGTTTCCCTCGCGACATGTTCAATAAACCTCAGCCTTTTAGCCTCTTCAGGCAGAAGATCCCGCATGCCCCGAACGGTTTGATTAAAGGTAGACTTCAACCAGTTTGCCTCCAGATTCTCTACATACCAAGCACAATAATTTTGGCATTAATATTAAACCTCATGTTTTCAGATATTAAGCTAAGCGAAACTCAGACGTGAAACCGAGTAGTAAACTATCTCCCCCCTTCTGCTAACAACGGAGAGGATTAATTTCTTCTTTAAACTTTGAACTCTAGCCAGGATTCTCGCAAGCTCTTCCGCTACAATTGGTTGTCCCTCGCGTACTCCAAGCACTAAATAGGCTGCTGGAGACTTACCATATTTACCTCTTTCGTAAACTCTGAAATCAACTCCGAAGCCGAAGCCCTCCCTTACAAAATACCCCCTGCTTCTTAGATCTCTATAGACGAGATATTTGAACCAAGCATTCTCATTGAGTGATCTCGCCTTTTCCAGCAACTCCTCAAACGATAATTCTTTATTAGATTTCTCATCCCTAATCCTAAGTATCCCCTTGTCCAAAAGATAAAGGGCCTCATAGAAAGATAGAATTAAATCTCCATCTTGAGGAGTTCCGTAGGCCCGCGAAACAAGCCCCTCTATATTCTCTGGGGAAGAAACTATAACTCCCTCTTTGCTTAGCACACCATAGATAATCGGTTTTTCGCCTTTTCCTTCGCGGTCATCCATTGTTAAGCCTCTCCCAGAGATGATTGAGAATCAAGATCTTGCCTTAGCCAATTTTATGAATTCTTCCCTAGTGAGAACCCCTTCCTCGCATATTATTGCATCCACATACTTAATTGGCGTAATATCGAATGCTGGATTCATAACCTTAACGCCTTCCGGTGCTATTCTAACAGAGCCGATGTATACGACCTCATCTGAGCTTCTCTCCTCTATTATTACATCTTCAGATCGCTTTGAGAAATCAAATGTAGAGGTAGGAGCAGCGACATAAAAGGGGATTTTATGCTCCTTCGCTAGAACCGCAATTGTGTATGTGCCTATCTTGTTCGCGACTCCATCAACCACTATCCTATCCGCTCCCACAATCACCTTGTCTACGAGACCCTTAGACATCACGTATCCAACCATGTTATCAGTGATTAAAGTTACGGGTATGCCATCGCGCATGAGCTCATATGCGGTAAGCCTAGCGCCTTGGAGCTTCGGTCTCGTCTCATCAGCTATGACGCTTACTTTCTTGCCCTCTTCCCATGCCGCCCGTATAACGGCTAATGCTGTTCCATAATCAACAGTAGCTAAGCTTCCGGCGTTACAGTGAGTCAAAACCCTATCTCCATCTGAGAGAAGCTTTGCACCATGCCGTCCAATCTCACGGTTCATCTTGACGTCTTCATCCGCCATTCTTATGGCTTCTGAGACTACGGCGTCTCTCAAATCTTCCAAGTCTCCCTTAACGCTTCTTGCTTTTTCTAAAACCCTGTCAATGGCCCAGAAGAGATTAACGGCGGTCGGCCTAGTCCTTCTTAAGATCCTCGCGCATTCTTCGAGCTCTTGTATAAGATCCTCTTTTCGTCTAGCTTTTGAATGATAAGCTGTTAAAGCAAGCCCGTAAGCTGCAGCAACCCCTATTAGAGGAGCGCCTCTAAGCTTCATTTCCTTAATTGCAGAAGCCATCTCTGCGCAGTCTCTTATCTCTATCCACCTTTCCTCGAGGGGCAAGAGTCTCTGATCGATCGTTACCACAATTCCGTTGCTCCATTCTATCGTTCTCATAAAGAACTCACCTATTACTTAAAGGGAGAGATGCAACATTTATCTCAATTACCAATAATAATCTTAAGACTTTTGGGTAGTAAAAATCTCTATCCATAGAGTATCTGGAGGATAAATTGCTCAACCACTATTATTGATGCTAGAAGCATAGCGACGCCAACGCCTAGAAGAATGAATGCATGCCTTTCGTTATGAAGATAACGTGCACTATAGTAGATGAGGATAAATCCTATAAAGCCAAGCGTATAGAGCATCATCACTCCGATACTTTCAATAACTGTTTGTGTGTGTATGCCATATATTTTACGACTAACACCGAACGGTAGCATGAAGGCGGGGTTCATGAAAAGATCATAAACGCCTCCGCCTATTAGGAAAATTGAAACTCCCGCGATCACGATAGCAATTATGGAGCGTGACGGATGATATGAAGTCAGTCTTGCACAGGTCTTTTGGAGAAAACGGCTTCGCGGCGACCTCATATTTCGCCTCTTGCCTGACACTTTCATCACCATTTATGGGAGTTAGAACTTAATCTTCCTCAACTCTGTAAGATGAAAGACGGAATTACATTTAAATCTTTGCGGCTGAATAGCTACCGCGGAGAATCTTTCATTTCGGAAGATAGCAGATACGCGGCGACTTCTTTAGCCCACTTTCCAGCATATGGATTTTCTTTGATCTCTTTCAAGTAGTCTCTCCAAGAAATATCCATTGCCTTCTTCCATTCATCGTACATCTTAAGTAAAGATTTGTAGGCTTCAGTATGTCTCTCGCAGAATTCACTCTTAGATTTCCTACCGCAGATTTTACAGGTCATTTCGAATCTTTCCGTGCATTTCCTGGACAGTTAGGATTGACACAAATAACTAGTGGCCGTTTACCCTTAAGTTTAAGTCTAATCATGGGAAATCCACACTCGTCGCAAACCTTGCCTGCGGCTGTAACTTTACCCTTCTGTGGTAGAGGAAACGAAACGTTACATGAATGCTTGAAGAAGCTCGTGCATCCCAAGAAGCGTTTCCCAGTTTTGCGGGAGCGTAATATGATAAGTTTACCGGTGCCGCATACGGGACAATCTCCTATTATCCGCTGATTCATCCGCGACTCTCTTATAGCCAAGCTTAGCTCTTCGCCAATTTGTTCCTCGCTCTTCTTCAATCTCAAAAGGACAGGTGTCAGCTTATTTATAGCCCTTTCCAGAACATTTTCAAGTTTTTCATTTCCCTCCTGAATCTTCTCCATGCTCTCCTCAAGTTCCCTCGTGAACTCCACGGAAATCACTTCAGGACAATACCTGTCCAATATATCAATCACGTCTAATCCAAGCTCGGAAACCATGGCTCTATCGCCACTTATGTATCCACGCGTGTAGAGTGTATCGATTATCTCGGCGCGCGTTGCTTTAGTCCCTATACCCTCATCTTCCATTCTTTTAAGCAGACTGCTTGGATTGTATCGGGCTGGGGGTTTTGTGAAGTCCATCTCTATAGAGAGATCCTTAATCTCTACTATTTGCCCTTCTTTAATAGGGGGGAGAATGACGTCTTCAACCCGTATGAATGGCCTATAGAAGGTTATCCATCCTTCCTTGAGAACTCGTCTACCTCTCAGGTAGAAAATATATCCATTAACATCAATAGAAACCTTAACGCTTTGCTTTACTGCTGGTTCTCCAAATGTCGCCATAAACCTTCTAACGATGAGATCCCACAACCGCATCTCCGAAACACTTAGTTTTCTTTCGGGAAGATTACCCGTTGGATAGATGGCTGGATGAGCCGGATCATCTTTTCTTCCCTCGTTGGGAACAAGATCTTTCTTATCTAAGAGTATACCAGCTAATTTTTTGTACCTTGAATCTCGAATAAGAGATTCGAGTATGGATCGATAATTAATGCTCTTAGGCAGCTTTTGGCTGGATGTCCTCGGATAAGAGATTAGCGCCTCTAGATAAAGCCTCTCCGCTATATCGGCTGTTCGACGCGGGGTATACTTGAATAAGCTATAAGCCTCCCTCTGTAATGTTCCCAGATCGAAGGGAACAGGAGGTTTCTGCCGAAACTCCCGCACCTCGATATTCGCTATTTTGCCTTTTTTACCTTCGCATGCCTCGGCTATCTCGGCTGCTTCTTTCTGGCTTTTTATAACCTTCTTTTCAAACTCAATCGTGAACAAATGTCCCGCGATCTCGACCTTCGCATTTATTCTCCAGAACGGTAGTGGAACGAAGCAGTTGATCTCTTTCTCCCGATCGACTAGGAACTTAAGAGTTGGGCCCTGCACTCTTCCAGTGCTTATGGTCGAGTATTTCCCGCTCCACTTCTTCGCAGCGACGGTTAAGGCCCTTGAAAGATTTATTCCGTAAATAGCATCAAGCAGGTGGCGGCAGATCCCGGCTTCTATCATTGGAAACTCGATGCTATCTAACAGTTTATCATAGGAGCTTCTCAATTCAGAAATTGTGAGCGTTGAGAATCTCATTCTCTTCGCTCTATCCTCTTTTCCTCCGCATGCGTATTTGAGAATCATGTAGCCCAGCGTTGCGCCTTCAATGTCATAGTCAGTTGCCAATACAAAATCTTCTGCATCCGCTGAGAGTTTAGATATCGCGTCGATCCATTTCTTTATCTCCTTAGCGCCTCTCTCAGCCTCGTGCCTTGGCACCCACTCGAAATCAAAAACAGGATAGACATCGCGATTTCTGATTTTGGGTGCAACTGTGTAAAGGTGCCCTATTGCCGGAACGACGATGAGAATCTTGCCATTTCTTCTAGATTCATAATATGGAACTATACCTAATTTTTTCTCCAGCGGGCGACCTTCATCATCTAGAGCCATAGCAATTCTGCGGGCGGCACTCGGCTTTTCGCATAGCAACAGAGTCTTCAATTCACCGTCTCCAGAGAAGCGCAATTTGCATAATAATTTATCCGTAAGGAAAACGCGATTTAAATCTGTTTTGCGTTTCCTTTATTAATGAAAGAGTTCACAATTTTACATATACTCTCGGCGAGGGGGAGAAGCTGCCTCAAAAAGTTAGTTGTGATAAATGCGGAGCGATCCTTTATGAAGGGGAAGAGCTAAAGTCTCCAGAGGAAATAATCCAGATGCATAATGGGAGATGTCCTAAATGTGGAAGGGAACTCTCTTTGACTCCCATAAAGATTGAGGTGAAGCCAGCCTTAAAGAATCCATTTGATAAATCATCTAAGTGAAAAAGCATATCTAACTAGGGAGCATCAACGTTAGGATTAAAAAAGTATGTAGGGATAATTTCACGATGAATGAAATCGACTTCATAGTTTGCTGGGTTTAGGCAAAACATATAGGTATATGCTGAGATACGAAAAAACAATTGCGAAATGAAAATAATTAATCCTTCTAAATTAAAAAATAAAAGAGAGGCTATTCTGTTAATGGAAACTTGACGACCTCTCCGCTTCTTCCAGATTTGTAAATAGCCATTATAACCTCTATGGATCTCTTGCCTTCAGCTCCGTTAACAAAAGGCTCCCTGTCTTCTAGGACGGCTTCAGCGAAATCTTTAATTAGTGCAGCGTGATTCGTCGCCGGGGTGAGCTCAGGACTGGCCCATGAGCCGAGACCTTCTTTGACCTTTTTCTCAACTATCTCCTCCTCGCCAATCACCGACCATCTCTTCAGTGTTTCTCCCTCAACTATCGCTGTTCCCTTTGTTCCATGAATCTCTAGCCGTGTAGGCAATCCTGGATATATGGCTGTGCTTCCTTGAATGACGCCTAGGGCTCCATTTTCGAATCGTACAGTAGCAACGGCGATATCTTCAACTTCGATTTTATGAGCGACCGTGTCAATCTGAGCCCATAGATACTTTGGGGATCCCATGATCCATATGAGCACATCTATTGTGTGGATTGCTTGGTTTATGAGAGCTCCGCCGCCTTCAGTTGCCCATCTCCCCCTCCAAGGACTATTGTCATAGTATTCTTGCGTTCTAGACCATTCAACAACGGCTTCTCCTAGAATTAGTTGTCCAAACTTTCCTTCTTCAACGGCATTCTTCAGTTTTCTGTATGTAGGATCGAATCTAGATGGCAGAATTACTCCTAATTTTACACCCCTCTTTTTCGCCTCATTGATCATACCATCGGTTTCCTTTACACTGATAGCCATAGGCTTATCAACAAGCGTGTGTTTTCCAGCTTTCATTGAATCAATCGCCATGGGATAGTGGAGGTAATGAGGAGCAGAGATTATTACGGCGTCTATAGGAGCCTTCTCCAACATCTCTCTATAGTCAGTATACCAGAAGTCAAGTTTCCATTTAGATGCGAATTCCTTAGCTCTCTCTTCTCTTCTGCTTGTGACGGCGACGAGCTTCGCTTTTCCAGTATCAGCTATCATCGATAAACCTTGAGCACAGAAAGTAGCTCCGACTCCGGTTCCAATCAACCCGAAATTTACGGTCTTGGTCATTTTATTCTCCCTCAAACATGCGGTTTTTGCTATATTCTACGTCATACTCTACTACTTAACTCCTATAAAGAGTTTCGATGATCGCTTACGCGCCTCAAAGTCTTCAAGCAGTCACATACTTAGCACCATAAACTAAATATTGATCAGTCTCATTACCATGAAAATATTGAATTAAGGAAGATAAGAGACATGAAGACTCAGGTTTATAATATCTTGAAAAAAGCCGCCTCAATTCGCCCTACATTATCTCATTCATCTATGCTCAGATTTACGATTCTCGCCTTAATCTTTGTAATAGCATTCTCTGTAAGGATTCTTCCAATAAGGTGGGGCTACTATCTCAGCGAGTATGATCCCTATTATCAGTATCGGCAGACAAAGTACATAATTAAGAATGGACTTTTGGGATGGCTCTCGTGGCATGATTATCTAAGCTGGTATCCGTGGGGAAATGTCATACGTAAACATGCGTACCCGGGACTTCCACTACTAGCAGCAACGATTTATACTATCATGAACACTCTGGGCCTACGCTTCAGCATACACCCAACCCTCGACCCCCTTCAGATGGATCCAGTTTACGATTTCTGCGTTATATTCCCGGTCATAATGGGCTCAATTACATGTATAGTGATATACTTCTTAGGTAGGGAGCTAGGAGGGGAGGCTGTAGGTATGCTCTCAGCCCTTTTCTTAGCATTAGATCCATCTCATATAGGACGAACCTCACTCGGCTTCTTTGACGATGAAACCGTTGGGATACTCAGTCTCCTACTCTTCATACTCTTTTTCAACAAGTCTATAAGCAGGGGAGACTCTGAAAGCATGAACTTAAAGAAGACTCTATTTTCCGCTGAGACAGGCTGGGCTGTGGCCGCTGGATTAACTCTGGGTTATCTATGTGCTTCTTGGGGAGCCTCACGGTACGCAGTAGTTATGACGGCTTTATATGCACTTATACTTCTAGTATTGAGAAGATCCTCGCAACGCCTCCTCATATCATACGCAGTCACCTTTTTCATCACTATATCGATTGCTTCATGTGTTCCGCGGTTAGGATCTAGATTCCCCCTCGATTATCTTGGCACAAAATTCAATTTTGCATATGACACTCTCTCCGTTTATCTCGTATTCTTCCTGCTACTCTTCAACGAGATAATGCACATAAAGGATAAAAGTAAAAGAATAGGATATTCTCTGGCCGTTATCGCCTTATTGGCGGCTGGTCTTTTATTCCTCTGGTGGAGCGGCAAAATTGTTCCTATAGGGACGAAATTTATAGCTGTGATTTACCCATTCATCCGATTTAATAATCCAATTCTATGGTCTGTTGCAGAGCATAGAGCATCCGCTTGGGGCACCTTTTACTATAATTTTGGAATAAACACATTCCTGTTACCTGTGGGGTTATACTTTGCGGCTCTCATGGCGACGAACTTAAGCATTTTCACAATAATTTATGGCTTAACTTCCGCATTTTCAGCAAGCTCTATGATAAGACTCAATATTTTAATGTCAGCCCCGATGAGTCTTCTATCTGCGCTCGCAGTTGTCCGCCTCCTTAAACCGTTCATGCTTTCATTAAGAGAGACGGAGACTCCTAGAAAGTATAGGGTTAGACGAACATTTAGGAAGGAGACTTCTATGATAGTGATATCACTCGTATTTATTCTTCTATTACTGACATACGTGATAGGAACAGATTTCATGATCTCTCCGGATCGGAGAAGGGGGCCGAGGTTCTGTCTTCAAGCGTATGTTCCAACGACAATAAGCAGTGCAGGATTATCTGTAAGGCCGCGGGATACGGTTAAGGATTGGTTGAACGCTTTAACATGGATTAGGCTCAATACTCCTCCCTCTCCAACAAAGCCGGGTGATGCTGGAACGGTGATTGCTAGCTGGTGGGATTATGGATACTGGATAACGGCAATAGCGAATAGAACATCACTCGCAGATAACGGAACCTGGAATACAACTCAAATACAGCAGATCGGCCGCATGTTCATGTCAAATGAGGAAGAAGCGATCAAGATTCTGAAGAGATACAACGTAACTCATGTGCTTGTCTTCACAGTATTTCAAGTAATAGAAGGTCCCTATGGAGGGTTTTATCCATATCTTGGTGGAGGCGGAGATGAATCTAAGTGGCAGTGGATGGCTAGGATAGCCTTCGGCCCTGATGGCGATGAACCCTTCGGAAACCTCACTCTCGGATTCGATTACATTGACATCAACAATAATCACATGTATGATAGAGATGACCGAATCATAGCGAATGAAAGAGGACAGAACACGACTCTATTTAAGCTGATGTACTACGCTGTGGGAACGGTGGTGCAAGGTAAGCCTTACTCCTATATAGTTATGCCGGGAGGCAAAATTATGACGATAGCCTCCATTCACTTGAAATACTTTGAGAAATCTTATTTCTCGCAGGAATATGGATCTATAACTTTTGTTCCTGGCACTCGATATGTCGCTTTAGTCTGCATATACAAGGTTAACTATCCATCTAATGATCTTTAGATAAACGGCGTGATTGGGTAATGGACAAAGATGAAACTGTAATTATAACAGTTAAGGTGCCCAAGAGTCTACATGATGAGCTTGCACTCCGCGTTTCTGAAGGTGAAAGAAGCAAATTCATCAGGGAAGCGATAATCGAGAAACTTCAGAAAACGCCGCGTCCAGATAGGATCTTAGAACTAGAGGAGAAAATACGCAGACTTCAAGAGGAAATCACCCAGATTAAAAGATCACTTGCGGATCTTGAGATCCTAACCTATGATAAAGAGGTTAATCCCCATGTTTTCTGCATTGACGAAATAGACCGCAAAATCATGGATTATCTCCTGCATTACAGAGGAGCCACAACTTCAGAGATATCTAAAGCTATAAAAGTTAACAGATGGTTAATTCTGAGCCGATTAAAGAAGATAAGATCCAGATCTGAAAAACAACTCGGAAAACCAATAATCGAATATTATCCGGGACTAAGATACGGAAAGATAAAAGCTTGGTGGATCAACGAAGAAATAATTGAAAGATGATCTAAGAATAATAAAGGGGCCCGTGGCCCAGCCAGGAATAAGGCGCCGAGTCGAGAAAATCGACGCGTAAGCCTCCGGAGCCGGAGATCCTGGGTTCAAATCCCAGCGGGCCCGCCACATACCATTGCATGCTTTAGTCTTCAGTGTCATGGTTTTTCGATTATATTTATAAATGCCTTTGCGATAGAGGGATAATCGAAGGGGTCTCCTTAGAGGAAGGAGCGGAAGGCTGGAAAATCGAAAACGAGAGAAAATCGATATCGGGTTTCAACATAAAAAATCCCAAAAGGGAATTGAGAGTTTTAGATAGTGCCGCTCTTTGTTCGGCGGCTTCTTTAATTCAGAGAGATCGAAGGAGAGTTTTGGTTTAAATAGCGATCTTTATATACTCTATTTTTCATGCAGTTCAAAGAATGAATTCAAATGGAGTATTTAAAGATGATTTTGGGATCGGGGTTTAAGAGTTGCGGCTTCTGAGGTTTCAAGTGATGCAGTGCTTTATCCTAGGCCGTACCTCTTGCAGATTCTTTCTTTTTAGCCTTAACTATCCCTGAACTTCTATGCCCGGCAACCTTAAGGATCGCTTCACGCCCGTCCTGTTCATCTCATAGTATAAGCCGAGGGTACAGAGATAACCATAGCCGCAACATTAAGGGTGCGCGGAGAGATTCTTAAACAGCCGCTTTAGATTAGCCCTCAACTATCATCTTGTCTCCGCAGTGTATTTCTCTGAATTTTTCCGGCAGGTTTTCTGCTATCTTCATTGTTGCTTTTAGTCCTGTGCAGTGCATTGGAGCTATTATGTCTGGACTGAGCTTTCTCAGCTCGTTTAGGGTCTTCTCTATTCTTTCTTCTGCTGCGTCTATTAGGTGGAATCCGCCTATTATCGCTGATGCTCTCTTCGCCCCCATCAGTTTTAATGCGTGGTTTACAGTGTTTATTACTCCGCTGTGTGCACATCCCGTGAATACTGCTATGCTCTCATCGCTCAGCCTAACTATCAAGCCTATATCATCAAGCAGTTCATCCTCCCTGAACTCTCCATCCCTGACCATATAGAAGCCTCTTACCCGCTCGAACTCGAAGACCCTCGCTATCTCACCAGTCGTCATCACGTTCTCCGCTACCGTAACCGGGTTTCTTGAGAGTATGAGCAAGCCTCCGCGCTCCTCAACCATCCTCCTAGAGAATGGAGGACCAGTATACGTTAGTTTCTTCAGTCCCAAACTTGGAAGTATCGCATACTTCGGGTAGAATAGTTCTGGATGAGCGATTACTGGAATGGGCTTATCTATCTCGGATAGAACCTTGAGGAGGCCGCCGCTATGATCATAATGGTTATGCGTTATCACAATAGCATCTAAACGGCTGAGATCAACATCCAGCTCCCTGCAATTCCTGAGCAATGCATCCCCGGTATAGCCAGTATCCAAGAGGACCCGGCTTATAGAATCCTCAGACTTCACCTCTATTAGGAGGCTCAACCCATTCTCAGCGAGGATCGGCATCTCCTTAAAGGTCATATTATCAACGAGAACAGTAACCACAACAGATGTGGAACCCAACATAACACACCCCAACCAAATATAAACCAACAAAAATTTATCTCTATCCATCGATTGAAAGAGTCATCTCCACACGTAAAAATGCATATTCACGTCTGAAAATACCTTTATTGATGTGCAGACCGCCACATGCTTTATATACAATTTTTCCCGCAACACGGGGGAAGATGCAAACATCGAGTTCGCCAAGCCCATACCTTGAAAAATTAAAAGGATACGCTGAACTCTTCTTTCGCAAAGTAGAGAGCCATATGGCTTGATATCCCTACTGATAGCAAACTCGATTAGAAATAAGAGTCAAATGCATTCATTTGATGAATATCTTGAATATCCATCTGAATCCCAGAATCTTGATGGAGCTCTTAATTATCTCTTTCACCGCATGTCTTATGGCATCCCAGCTTAGCTGATAGTCTGATACTCCCTCTTCGCTCTCAGCGTACTTGTATCCTCTTATTATGACCGCTGGGATTCCCTCATCTGTTTGACCCATCAACAGAGCTGAGGCACAGGCGATCTCATCGGCTATGCGGTCCACCCCGCCGAACTTCGGCTTGCCGTAAAGATCCGGATCGCCGAAGCCTTTATGAATGACTTCTATGCCCGAGGAACCCCTCGCAAAATCTAAGGATCCAAACGAGAACCACATCTCTGTGTCAGTTATGATGACCGCAACCCTCCTTCCAGTTAGCTCTAGAATTCTACGTCTAATCTCCCGGGCGTAATCATCCATATTCTCAGGCGGAATGCTCACCACGCCCTCCGGATGATTCGAGGAGTCCAAGCCCGCGTCGCTGTAGATCTGCCCTCCCCTCCTTACGATGAGAGTGTACGGAGCCTTCTTTATAGCCTCGTAGGCTCCCGTAATATTCCTTGACATTTTCTCCGTTCTGATCACGCCCTTCTCAACGAGCTTTGCGAATGGAAGTATGAAGAGGACTTCATCGCTATTGTCTAGGACGGCTTGGATGAAACGCGGATCTCCCCCAGTCTTCTCGGCGATTCTGAGCGCTCTCCTCGAAGGCTTAACTTCACTTAGCCGAATTAGGAAGCCGTACGCTTTCGAGACCACCTTGCTTGTTATCACGAGGATATCGCCGTTTCTTATGCCGCCTGCCTCCTCAGAAGCCGCATTCATCACTAACCTTGCCAAATCGTCTCCCGGCTTAACCTCCGGAAGCCTCAAACCGTACAATTCAATCTTCAAGCCTCTTCCAATCCGGGCATGCAATCCCAAACCCCATCACTTCCAATAGCATCGCACATAATTAAGTCATCTGAAAGAACCGTGGCATGGCGCACTTTCTCCCTTCTGAACCAGCAAAAGTAGCAAACTCGGAAAGAGAGGGGTAGAATTACTTTAAGATGCCGAGGCGTGTAAGCAGCCATATGATGAACGCCGCCACACTTATCATCAGCAAGATCGGCGAGGTCGCAAACCAGAAGCCATCTCTCCTGTAAATCCAGAGTAGGATCCACGGGATTCGTTCTAGCGAAAGCTGAGGCGTAACCTTGGCGATTAGAGAAGCAGCTATAAAAGCGAGTCCTAGAACCACGAATAGCACACCCAAAACGATTAGAATCTTCTCAAAGGACATTCCCGACAACGATTCATATATGTGAGTTTGCCAACTTAAACCTTTACGGTTGAGATTCCAGATAGCATGGCAAATTTAGGTTAATTAAGTCCAACCTTATTACGCCTAGATACGGCTCATAGATTCATCAGCGTACCAGCAGGAATTTGAGAGAGATACATGACTCTTATTCTCGGCACGCCCCTCCGTCACTTAACCATCCTGAAGAGCTCAGAGCATAGAAGATCAAGAACATCCATAAAGATATCAGAAGCCGGCATAAAAATTCTTGGGTAAGAGCCTTTATCCATTTCGTTTTTCTTCCTTCTCTGCAACTACGCTTTTCGTGGATACCTCTTTGATTAATGGCTCCTCTCTTCCGCCCTCTATCTCTATCTCCGCGTTTGGATATTGTTGCTGAAGCTGCCTTTTAAGCGAGTTTACATCTGTATCTTTTCCAGCCTTAACTCTAATTTTTGTTCCTTCCGGAGTCTGAACAACGCTTATGGAGTATCCGCTTCCGGAAAAATCATCAAAAGATGACTCCAAATCATCGAAGAAGTCTCTGAGTAAATCATCTATAATGCTTCGTTTTCTCTTATGAGACATATACTCTCCCCCAGCTTGAGATTATATTCCCCTAAAAATTAACTTATCGCCACTTTGAATGTTGCCTTTACGATCTGCAACACTCATGTAGCAGGCTGGAGGAATCTTCAGTTCCGCAGGATTCTCCAAACAAAAATATTACTTTATGTAGCAAAAAAAGGAATCATTATATGCGGTAATACGTAGATCTTAAGAACGCTGAAAAGATGAGGAACGACGTTGAGAAATGGCTTAAGAAGCATGGAGAAGAGTTTCTTCGAAGCATGGGGATTAAGAGAGGCCAAAAAATATTAGATTTTGGATGCGGTTCAGGTAATTACACTATTCCAGCGGCTTTGATCGTTGGAAGAGAAGGGAAAGTTTACGCTCTAGACGAGAAGAGTCAAGGCTACTGGCCGAGTGAAGGATTAAATAAGTTAATTCGGAGAGCTAAGCTCCGACGGTTAGAAAACATAGTGGTGATGAAGACCTCTGGAGAGCTAAAAATAGATTTAGAAGATGAA
>JAGGZB010000123.1 GCA_021162225.1 Candidatus Bathyarchaeota archaeon
ACGACTCATTCCTCAACAAGGCGCTGAAGATATTGAACATGCTGATGGAGATGCTGGACGCCAGAGACCTAGACGACTGCATGGAAAAGCTCAAACAACTGGCAGAGGAGGAGGTGGGAGAGGGATGAAGGTCGAGGAGAAGCCTGAGCATAATCGCTTTGACAATATCTGGGAGATCAGGAAGAGCCCCGGATTCAAGACTAGGTTCGGAGACTTCCTCAGAGAAGTCGAGAGACATCCTGAGCGGGTCGTGGACGAGGCGAGGAGGATCACGCTGACCTACATCTACTATCTGACACCCGAAGCTTGGATCGGGGCATTGATAAGAAGACGGGTTCAGCTCCCAATCTGGAAGATCCTCATCCCAGACCCACCAGGAGCCAGCATAGGAGCAATCTACTACATCTTCAAAGATTCCTCGGGGATGGCCCACGTCTTCAGAGGCACCTTTGGATATGGGGGTTCCGGCCCCCACGAAAGCGCCTTCATCGAGGAATTCCTCTCCAAGACGGGCTACACCTTGGAACTCAGGGGAGGCGACTACCTCCTAAACATTCTAGCATGGAGGAGGTGATCTTCTGATGCCAGTCTGTCCCTATTGTGAAAAGGAGATCAATTATCTAGAGTTCGAGGAGGACTTCTCTTACCTCAAGATAAGATGTATTTTTGTGATCAACGAGAACGGTGAACCGGATTACCGTGATGAGGCTTGGGTTGACTGTAAGCTTGATGATGTGGCATACCGTTGCCCCCGCTGTGGAGAAAAGCTTTTCGATAACCAATGTGAGGCAGTGGCTTTCCTGAAAGGGGAGGCTGAGAGAGATGAGTGTTAGGGGAGACATTAAAATTACCTGCCCAGTCTGCCTTAGAAAGATCCCCTACAAGGAACTCCCATATCACCTAATGAAAGCCCATCCCCGATCCATCTGGAAAGTATACGCCGCCGAACTATACGGCATCAGCGAAGAAGAGAGGGAGCTAATCTTCCAAGCCATAAAGAAAGCCGAGGAAATAATCATAAAAATGAAAGAAAGGCAGGAGACCTTAAGGAGGTCGAGAAATGAAGTGCGTTAATTGCGGGAGACGTGAAGCCGAGTATCTGGTCTTCGAGGACGAGCTAATCCCCCTCTGCCAAAGATGCTTCGACGAATATTGTTATAGCTTCGGGGAGATGAATCTAACCTATTGGAGCCTAGACGAGCTACTCAACGATCTGGAGAGATTCGTCAAAACCATCAACGACGAGCTAAAATGCCTACAAGACAACTATAACCGCCTCCTACAAGAATACCTCAAGCTGAAGAAGGGGGAGGAAAAATGATTAGAGTGCTTGTTTCGAGGGCTTCAAAACCCGGTTGCATAGAAGAAAAGAGGTTCAAGAACCTAAGAGAACTCGTCAAATACATGAAGAAAACGTATCATGAATGGGTGATAACCTTCAACCACGAAGCCGATGGAAAACAATACTGGGCGAGGCTCATCATTTACGACGACTACATAGAATAGGAGGTTGAGAGAGAGATGACTAAGGTTAAGTGTCCTTGGAGAGACTGCAAGCATAACAGGGACGGAATATGCTCGGCCAAAGAGATCGAGTTAGCGGAAGAGTTTGCGGGAGGATTCTACTACCTATATTGCAAAGCATATAAGGGGGCTTGGGAGGCTGAGGAGAAACTTGATCGGGAAAGTGGATAAACTGATACGCTACCTACTATTGACGCTGGGAGTCCTACGGCAATAGAGGCGACCCTCCTCCTGATAGCGGGCAAGCTGAAAATGGATCTGATCGCCGGGATCATACTTCTTGCTTGCTCCTACCTAGCATGGAAACACCTGAAGGGAGAGGTGATAGGATGAGCGGTATTTGTAGAGTATGCGGTAAGAAGATTTGGTGGGGCGAGCCAAGGGCGGTGCTGGTGAAAGAGATAATGTATATCGCTGGTAGCCCAGAGATCTGTGAGAGATGTTTCTGGAAGATCATCAAACATGCCGAGAAAGTGAAAAGACTCTTAGAGGAGGTCGAAGAAAATGAATAAGGCTTTGGCCTTCTCCTACATCCTCATCTTTTTATTGCTCATAGGACTCCTAGCCCTATTCTTCCTATTCCTAGCCGCATCCTTCAAGATTCTTACCGAGTGCTACTACGATATTTCCAAATGCCCGATAGACCCAAGAGAAATAGTGGGGATGATTAGATGAGGGTTCTCGGCTGGAGTTATTGTAACGAGTGTGGATGCGATAGGTGTAAGAGGCTCATAGTCAATCCGAGGGGAGTCTTCTCAAAATGCCTCAAATGCGGCTTCGGGGAATTAGAGGGGGTGATTAGATGAGCAAATGTGAGAAGTATGCCCCTTACTTTGCAGGTTTCATTGATAGTGATGGGGCGATTTATGTGAATATTCAAAAACCAAATCCGAAATATCGTAACCATAAATATAAATTGGTTCCGAAAGTCATTTTTAGCCAATATTTTGCGGGCGTGATAGATGGCGATGGAAGTATCAAGGTTTGTATTAAGGATCGTAGAAGGCGGCGAAGAAAGACAAAAATAGGCTTCGAGTTTCAACCTATGGTTACTATAAAGACCGATTCTTCGGTGCTTGAAATCGTTAATGCTTTCAAGCGTTTCTGCTCTTGCTTAGGAGTAAAACCCTTCGTTAGCTGGCATAAGACGTATGTCACTTTTGGGGTCTCTGGCAGAGAATCGGTTAAAAGGCTATTGAAAGCTGTTGAACCCTATCTGATTATCAAAAAGAGGGAGGCCGATATAATGCTGAAAAAGATAATACCTATGATGGAGCAGGGAAAGCACCTCACGAAGGAAGGAATCCTTGAAATAATGCCCTACATCGATCAGATGAATAAAAGGGGCGGAAACAAGAGAAAGAAATACACCACTAACTACTTTAGAATGGTATTCGGGTCATCTCTTGGAGGCGATAGACGATGAAATCTCAGGCTACTACGTGTAAGGTTTGCAGGTCTAGGGTCGCAACCCACGGAGACCTATGCGATAGATGCTGGAGTAAAGCTCAAGAACTCCTAGACACATATATACTTGCGAGATGTCGCTCCCATTAAACAAGATAATCCGCGGAGACTGTAGAGAGGTAATGAGAACCTTCCCAAAAGAATCCATAGACCTAGTTATCTACAGTCCCCCCTACTACGGACTCCGAGACTATTCGGAGAAAGCTATAACGGTCTGGAATGATGGTTGGAGAGGTCAGCTTGGCCTAGAACCCGATTGGCGGATGTATATCCAGCATCTAGTCGAGATAAATCGCGAGGTTAAGCGAGTCCTAAAGAAGACTGGGAGCCTATACGTCGTGATAGGAGATACTTACGCAGGTAGCCACTGTGGCCGAGGCGATAAAACCCTTTTCCAGAACTTTAGGAGAGCCAAGGTTGCAGAATCCATGTATCAGAAAAGCTCCCCACAGGAGAAGGCCACAGGCTATCGACCCAAATGCTTGATGGGCATCCCATGGAGATTCGCCTTCGCCATGATAGAAGACGGATGGATCCTCAGAAACGCCATAATATGGGGAAAAGGGAATGCTATGCCCGAAAGCGTCAAAGACAGGTTAAGCAAGAAATATGAATATGTTTTCCACTTTGTGAAGTCGAGGAGATATTACTATAACTTGGATATGATTCGTGAGGAGCCTAGAACTTGGATTGAGTTGCTCATTAGGGATGTCAAGCCCTTTGGCAAGAGAGGGACGACAGCTCATAGGATCGCCCCAGTCTGGGAGTCGTATGGCGTTAAACATGATTTCGCCGTTGGGAGGATTAGGGCTTCATACAGAGACCCCCTACACCTCAAGGAGAGGTTTCTAAGAGGGTTGAAGCTAGTCTATGAGGAGATGAAGAAGTCGGGCTTCGAGTATGATAGCAAG
>JAGGZB010000087.1 GCA_021162225.1 Candidatus Bathyarchaeota archaeon
AAAAATTTTTCATTTTAAAATAATCAATACAAAGAACCTTTTAATATTTGTCTTAAAATTAAGTCCTTTTCCTTAATTTCTCAATCTCCTCTTTACTTAATGGTATTTCCGGGGTTTCTGGGAATAATCCCCTAGGCCTATAGATCAGCATAGCCATCAGAAGAGCTCCTAGAAGAATACCTTCTAACCATACGGGGGAGAATGGCAGGATAAATTCCAAATCAGCTTTATAGAACATTATGAATCTTTTCAATGTAATAAAGACAATAGTCCCTATAACTGTTCCCTTATTATTCGCTAATCCCCCAAGTATAACCATGGCTATAGGCCAGAAGGTCCAAGCAACCTTATCAAAATTCAATCCGATTACGTATCTTTGATAGAAAGCAAATAATACTCCCGCCGTGGCTGTGAGAGCATAAGAGACGGTCATCACCTTAACGTAGATTTTCCTCACGTCTCTACCTAATGCTTCAACGCTACGTTCGTCATCTCTTATAGCTTTTAGGAGCCTTCCAAGAGGAGATCGACTGACTGAGATGCAGTAGTACGCAGTGATTGCTAGGACTATTCCAGATGTGATTATTACTCCCATCAGCCGCATGAAGCTTGGAGCTACATTTGGCGGGTGATAATGACCCAGCCACCTGAATGGATCAGGGACGGGAACCCCGAACTCCCCCCTTATTATTGGTTCCCAATGATAAACTATTGTGTTGAAGCTTATCTGGATAGCAAGTAGTGTTACGCCCAGATAGAAGAGGCGTATTCCTCGGAAGAGCGGTAGAGATGCGATAAGCCCTAATATACCTCCTGCAGCTGCTCCAAGAATAAGTGTTAATACCAAGAGTCCTATCGACATCAATGGATCTTTTTCCAAAACCACATTTATCTTATCGACTATTATGAGAACATTTTCGAGATAATCCTCCCTTATTCCCATTAAATAGGCCATGAGCCTCCCAGGGAGATATCCACATAGGAATCCTCCGGCTCCAGCCGCCATAGCTCTGCCGAAGTCAGGTATGCCTGTATAACCATACGCTAAGTTATAACTCAACGTTATGATAAGGAAGATCATTATGTAAATTATTAGGACGAGGAAGAAGTCGATCCCCGGAAAGATCATCTCTTTACCCCCTTCATATTCCCTCCTCTTTTAATCATGAGATGCCATTTTTCAATTACTCTGCTCCAAGGTAAGCCATAGATACCATGCGGAAATAGGAATATTGTTATTATCATCGTTAATAGTGGCACAAGGAAGCTATAGGGAAGAATCCATAACCCGACAAGGTCGGATAGATATGAGACCAAGACTGTCTGAGCCAAAGCAACTATGTATCCTCCTAGGGCCGCGTCATATATGGTTGCGAATCCTCCTAAGACGCAGCCGCTGAAGACTGTTACGACGACAAAGTATGATATTGTCGGATTCGCTATCCAGTAAACCGGGAAGAAGCATCCTCCAGTAGCTGGCAAAGCTCCAGCAAGGAACCATGTAATCACATAAAGCATCTCAGTATCTATTCCTTCACACTCAGCTAAAGATGGATTTTCACCAACAGCTTTCAAGGCTATGCCAATATTAGTCTTAGAAAAAATCAGATGTAAAGATACGAAGATTAGGAGGAAGACTAGCGTGGAGACTATAAAGACGCCGTCGATTCCTCCAGCTTTGAAGTCGTAAACTTCCAGCGTGAAGTCTCTCGCCATAATCTTGAAGCTACGCGTGAGGAAGTCAGCGTATATGTTAAGCAGAGCTATAAGAAAGATGTCGAGGCCAAGCGTGGCGATCATCATTTCCTCTCTTGTCGCTCCCCTCCTCCGCAGAGGCTTGATTATCAACCAGTAAATGATAACGCCGATCGCTCCGCCGCCTAAGAAGCAGAATATGAGGGATGGATAAAGACCTATTCCGAAAATTTTGATGCATGTGAAGCTTATATATATTCCAATAGTTCCGAAAGTAGCAACAGCGAAGTTTGGCACTTTAGTCTTTGTTAATGCAAGCGTTGCAGAGATAGTCATGAAGGAAATAACATTCGCGTATACTATTGCGTGGGAGAGCAGAGGAGGTAAAGAAATCTCCATCCCTCCGACATGATCTTATTGGATAGTTACCTTGTCCTTTTAAGTCTTACGGTGTGACATCTAAAGCTTTAAGATACTATTCTGCTTAATGCCCCACAGTGCCCACAAGTATACTTAGTATGAGCAAGACCCAGCCTATAACGACGAGTATTCTTAAAATCTTCTTCGCAGCTGAGAAGATTTCAAGAACCAGGAGCAACGCTGTAATTGTGATTAAAATGGTTGTTGCATCCGCATATTTAGCCGCTAGTGACGGATCCGCTTTCACGATCGTAGCTTCAAATATGTACTGAATCAAACTTCTGACGGCGCTATAGAAAAGGTAGAAGAAATTCACTACATCGTCAATGCCGATAGGAAGCTCCATTTCAGATATGCATCCTCCGGAGTTTTATTAAAAGATTACTTCGAGGTTTGAAGATACTACTATACTACTAAAGAGACCAGCATAAAAAGATTTGGCTAATTAATGAGATTAAGATCTATTGGCTTCTCGGATTAGATCAGTCATCTCATCTGCGATGATTCTTCCCACATTAGGCTTAAATGGAAAGTTGTTTGTCAAGATTGGAACCATTGTGGCTGCGTATCCTCCAAATCCTCCCCTTCTCTCATAATCTTCTTCATCTGGTATATAACCCACATAATCGTTTGCATAGCCTACTACAAACGTGTTTTCGTAGGGAGATCTCTTCTTTATCTCCAAGGAGAATTTTACAAACATTTCGGAGGGCTCCGCAATCAATATTATATCTCCTATCTTTATAACTTGAATCTCCGTCTCCAGCCACTGCTTTGAGCTATCACTCTTAAGCATGCATTCAGCCCATTCGGAATAAACTCTCAGCCATTTCTCGTCTAGTCTCCGCCCAATATTCTCTATCTCTTCAGCGTTCAAAACATGTAGAGGAAGCTTTACTTGTCTAACCTTTGACGCTACCGTAACATTCTCAACTGTCTGAATATTCTCTCCAACCTTTAAAGCTTCAGCAGCAACAGTTATTCCAACCTGCTCAACCTTTCCAGTATTAACCAAGATTGGGTTGATGTCTCCACAGGCGCCTTGTAAGAAGAATCCGAGAGATCCCCTCTCAATCCTCTCTATAGTTGAAGCAGCGGCTCCCGGAAAATCACTTGATATGAGGGTATTTATCGGCATAACAACTGCATGACAAGAAAAATTCATTAATAAAGCGATGATTCTTCCCTCAGAATCATCTACCCTTATTACTCCTAGTTCTGGATCTATCGGCCCTCCCTTCACAACTCTATTCATGCTTACGTTCTCCAGCCTTCCTTTACCAGCGCCGATCTTTGCATCTTGAAGATTTGAATCAGCCATCTTCACCGCGCCTGCAATATACTTTGGAAGAATCCTTAAGTAGTCCTCGTCGATTCTTCCACAAGCACGTAGAGAGACAGTTGCGGGTCCATGATGGGTATGAGTACATGTCACCATAATGTTGTCCTCCGGAATATCAGTCTCCTCCCTGATCAGCCGCCTAGCCTTCTGCGTCGTCTCCCTCATCACTCCGATAAGATCATTGGCAATTATGGCAACGCGGTTCTCTCCATCGCTAAGAACTAAAGCCTTTGAGTAGAGTCTATCACGTATCCCTGTGGATTTCCGGTTTAAGTATAGCCCGTAGCCGCAGAGCTCAACGCCTACCGGGGGTGTTATATCAACCGATGCTACGCCCGCCTTCAGCCCCATAGCATCACCTTCTTGAATATCTTAAGAGATGAACTGCAATCATACATGAACTAAATATTATATAATATTATACATCTATTTTGTCTCAATTTGTCTCCGAGAAACCGCTCTCCATAATCATGAAAAAACCTTTTTTATTAATCATCTTTCTTTTATTTGGTGCTTAAGTTGAGAAAAGTTGGTTTAGGCGTCATTGGCTTAGGCGTCTTCGGCCAGAATCATGTCAAGGTTTACGCCGAGCACCCGTATGGCGAACTAATAGCTGTATGTGACGTAAAGGAGGATTTAATGAAGGCTACCGCTGAAAAATATGGTGTTGAAGGCTACCTTGATTACCGCGAGATGCTTAGGAATCCTAGAATCGACGCTGTGTCTGTTGTTACTCCGGACTTTCTTCACAGAGACATAGTTGTGGAGGCTGCTGAGGCTGGAAAGCACATACTCTGCGAGAAACCTTTGGCGACTAATGTTAAACATGCGGAGGAGATGGTGAAGGCTACTGAGAAGGCCGGAGTAACCCTCATGGTTGACTTTCATAACAGATGGAACCCGCCATTTGCAAAGACCAGGGAGGCGGTTGAGAAGGGAGAGCTCGGCGATCCCGTGCACGCATACATAAGATTAAGCGACACCATATATGTGCCTACGAAGATGCTGAGTTGGGCTTCTAAATCCTCTGTCCTATGGTTTCTAGGAAGCCATACGACTGATCTCGCTAGGTGGATATTCGGCTCTGAAGCCAGTAGTGTCTACGCTGTGTCAGGCATGAAGATCCTAAAAGGAATGGGGATAGATACACCTGACTATTATCAATATGTGATTAAATTCAAGAATGGAGCCGTGGCGACTCTGGAGAATAGCTGGATACTTCCGGAGACACTGCCGACTATAGTTGACTTCAAGGCAGAATTCGTTTTTACTGAGGGATGCATCTACATAGATCCAGTTCAGCATGGAGCCTTCAAAAAGTTCACGAAGAATGAATGGGAATACCCAGACATCCTAGTCGGGCCTTCTCTAATACATGGACGGTATATAGGCTTTGCTAAGGAGTCCATATCTCACTTTGTGGACTGCATAGCCCAAGACAAGAAGCCCCTAGTGACCGGACGTGACGGCCTAGAGGTGACTAGGATATTAAGCGCAGTTGTAGAGTCAGCTGAAAAGAAAAGAGAAGTAACTCTCTGAGCAATGATTAAACAATGAAAGTGATAATTCTAGGTTCCGGATCCGGAATTCCAATAATCGGACACTTTAATGAATCAGTATTGGTGGAAGAGAAAGGAAACTCCTACCTCTTCGATGCGGGGGAACCTTGCGCTGCAACCCTACATACAAATGCCTTGTTAAAATTTTATGGTTTGAAGACCATTCAAGGCCTTCCCCTCGTTGATATATACTCGATCAAAAGCATTTTCATCTCTCATTTCGACGCTGATCATATCGGCGGATTGCCAATGTTACTTCAAGTGATGCATTTATGGCAGAAACGAAGCGATTCATTTAGGTTTCAGCCCGATAACAGCATCCAGCTCTATTTGCCCCCTGAAACCATAGATGTCTTCCGCGATCTACTGCGTATTTCACGTATGTCCACCCCAAGATACGAGCTACGCATTAAGCCACTGAAGGAAGGATGCATATACTCAGATGAGCTGGCGAGAATTTCAGCTATCCGTAACAGTCATATTAGAAATGGCAGTTCATTCTCGTTCATTCTATCAAGCAAAAATAAGCGCATAGCATACTCCGGTGATCTTGGAAGCGAATCGGAGATTGCATACCTCGCAAGGAAATACGTAGATCTCCTCATCGTTGAATGTGCACATTTCAGCCCTGAAAGCCTCTGTGAATCGCTGAAGAGAATTGAGGAGAACATCGGAATAGTGATTGTTACGCATATAC
>JAGGZB010000154.1 GCA_021162225.1 Candidatus Bathyarchaeota archaeon
ATTAATAACGAGTACTATTATTTCAAACCCATTTTAAGAAGGAGACATTAACAAAACTTCCTTAAAACAAGCCTAATCAAGAGGGAGTTTCTAAGCGTTTAGAACCATCTCTAATCGACTTCGCATTCATGCCTTGGGACAGACTCAAATGCTGAAGCAACATAATATATTTAAGAAATATTTTATAGGGAGCGGTACAAAACAAGGAGAAATGGAATTATTAAAGGCTTATTACTCGGATGTATTGTAGAATTCTGTGAGGTTGATACGTATGGTTGATTCTTTAAGGTTTGGAGTTAACATACCTATGACATTTAGGGATAGCTACCCTAAACTGCTTCGTATAGCTCAGCTATGCGATTCGCTAGGATTCGATTCGTTCTGGCTGCCTGACCATTTCTTCTTCAGCCCGAACTTTAATACTTATCTTGAAGCTTGGACTACACAGACAGCTCTGGCAGCCGTTACGAAACGTTTAAGATTCGGCAATATCGTGCTCTGCAACTCTTACAGGCACCCCCCGGTTCTAGCTAAGATGGCAGCTACATTCGATGTTATAACTGGCGGCAGGCTTGATTTTGGTATAGGCGCCGGTTGGAAGGAGGATGAATACATAGCTTATGGCATAGATTTTCCAAAGGCTAGTGTTCGAATAAACCAGCTGAGAGAGGCTGTTATAATAATTAAGAAGATGTGGACCGAGGATAAACCAAGCTATGAGGGAAAATATTACAAGATAAAGAACGCCATATGCGAGCCTAAGCCTGTGCAGAAGCCTCACCCACCGATCCTTATAGGCGGAAGCGGAGAGAAGCTCACGTTAAAGGTCGTAGCTGAGCTTGCTGACCGATGCAACTTTGACTTCGGCATAGAGAATGGAATAGAGGCTTATAAACATAAAATTGAAGTTCTAAATCGCTACTGCCGAATGTTCGGGAGAGATCCTGAAGAGATCGAGAAGACTATTGTAAAGCAGGTTATCATCGGTGAGGATGAGGATGAAGTTGAGGCTAAGATTCAAAAGTTCAAACCTGCCGATGTGAAGAGGGAAGATTATGTAAAGAATCGCATAGTGGGTACGCCGGAGGAGTGCATAAAGAGGATCCAAGAGTATGTGGACATCGGATTCACGTATTTCATAGTGAACTTTCCAGACATGACCAAAGCTGAGACATTAAGCCTATTCGCTGACAAAGTAATCTCAAAGCTTAAATGAAGATAGGCGTTATTCTTTGGGATCCGCTTACGCTCGAAGTCTTGACGATCATCAAAGATCAAGACTTAGAATGCAGTACAGCGTAATTCTTTACTTGTTTTTGGCATAAGGAAATCTTAGCAAACATGCAGACTTCCTACCAAGGGCCTAGTCAGAGCAATGCGTGAAATTTTCTCTTTAAACCAGAATGTTAACTCCTAATTTTTGTGCGATTTTCTTTATTCTTTTCCAAGTCTCTTCAGAGACAAAGATCTCCTCCTTCCGCCTTTTTCCTTCCGCCCTCCATTCCGGCTCTCCGGGTATAAATATCTCTGCACCTTTTACAGCAGGAGATCCTTTCACAGCCTCAAATAATAAGTCAACCTTCCTCTTAAATTCTTGAACTGGCAGGAAATTCCTAATGTTTATTACAGCCATAAAGTGCCGTTTCCAGACTTAAGTTCCACACTTGAAGTACATCCATGACCAGTTAAAGCACCGCCTAGGATATCTATTAATAAGGCGAGGACGTAACCCTTGTGTCCGCCGAAGGGTAACAGAACGCCGCCCTTAAGTATCTCCGCTGGATTATCCGTTGGTTCTCCATTCTTATTGGGCATCCAGCCGAGTGGAATCTTCTCTCCTCTATTATGTGCCAGCAATATTTTGTTTCCAGCAACTACGGATGTAGCGAAATCCATCAGGAATATCATCCTTGAAGCTGGCAGGGCAACGGAGATAGGGTTGGAGCCTAAAATTCTGGATCTTCCTCCATACGGCGCCATAATCGGACCAGTATTGCATATTACAGCCCCTATCATATCTCGCTTCGCAGCCATACTTGAGTAATGGCCTAATCTTCCTATGTGATAGACATGACGTACACCGATCGCGGATACTCCAGCCTTCTTAGCTTTCTCAATAGCAATCCCCATAGCATTCTCAGCTATTACTTGCCCGAATCCCCAGTTACCCTCGACTAAAGATGTGGTGAGAGTTTCCCCTTACGATTTCCATCTTGGCGCCGGGGTGAATAAGTCCTTTCTCGATCATATCTCTATATATTCGGGTATAACCATGATTCCGTGAGAATCATGACCCGCGAGATTTGACTTAACAAGGTGTTCGGCGACCCGTTTCGCTTTCTATCAGTTGCTCCAGCCGCCTTAAAAATCTTCTCAGTGATTCTTAAGAGGTATTCAGCCTTGAAAAGCGGCATCTGAGACACCATCCTAAGATTGCTATATGCTATTTATTTTATTTAGCATTGAATTATGAATTAATGGTGTGGTGTTAATTATGTTAAGAGTTGCTGTGGGAATGCTTTCTCAAGAGACGAACGTGTTCAATCCTTCCCCAACGACTATAGAGCATTTTGAAGCTTCCGGAATACTCTTCGGAGATGAAGTCTTTAAGAGATGGAGGAACGTTGGAGAAGTAGGCGGGTTCATAAAGGCCTCGGAGGAAGAGCGGGATGTGCATTTGGTACCGATTATGAGCGCCTCTGCGATGCCATGGGGGAAATGCAACGCAGAGACCCATAAGTTTCTGAAGGAGAAGTTTCTGGAAGAGCTTAGGAAGGCCGGGGAAGTCGATGGAATACTCTTGGCAATGCATGGCGCTATGACAGCTGAGGACGAATATGACGTTGAAGGAGACCTCTTAGACGAGATAAGGAAAGAGTGGGGCGAAGACGTGCTGATAGCCATATCACTGGACCATCATGGAAACATTACGGAGAGAATGGTGAAGGCGGTAGATGCTTTAGTTGGCTACCACACTGAGCCTCACGTAGACATGTTCGAGACGGGATATAAGGTTGCGAAGATTCTTTTCTCCGCGCTTAAAGGATTGGTGAAGCCGGTGATCACGTGGAGAAAACTTCCGATGATAGCCTCGGGAGATTTGAGAGTTCCAGGAGGCCCGCTAGAAGAATTCTTCAGAAAGGCTGAGGAATATGAGAGGCTCAGAGAGATAATCTCAGTCTCCATCTTTCCTGAGAATCCATACATCGACAGCCCTGAACTTGGATGGAGCGTCGTCGTAGTAGCTGATGGAAACCGAAGTTTAGCCCAGAAAATCGCTGATGAACTTGCTAAGGGAATATGGAATAAAAGATATCTCTTCTTGCCTAAAAGGGGAGCTTCGCCTAGGGAAGCCGTTGAGAGAGCATTAAAAGTCAAGGGAGGACCCGTAGTGCTTTCGGACTGGTCCGACGCAACAAATTCAGGAGCTCCGGGAGACGGCACAGCCATACTCAAAGAATTATTGAAACATAACGACGAGCTCTCGGAAAAAGCTATGATCACAATTACTGATCCTGAAGCCGTCGATGAAGCTATTAGAGCGGGAGTAGGCAATGAAGTTACGGTTGAAGTTGGAGGAAAGATTGATAGGGTTCACAGCCAGCCTGTTGAAGTTACCGGAAGGGTTAAGACAATAAGTGATGGAAGGTTTATAGTTAAAGGCCCTATGGAGAAAAAATTTGAAGCGAACATGAAGCGAACGGTTGTTTTAGAGGTGGGAAACATCTACATAGTTGTCAGTGAATCTACTGGCCCCGCGCATGATCCATCCCTATACAGAAGTGTTGGGTTAGAGCCCAGAGATGCAAAGATAGTGGTTGTTAAGTCTCCGATGGGGTTCAGAGCTGCTTATGAGCCGTTTGCAAAGGAGATAATAATTGTTCATGGACCCGG
Source organism: Candidatus Bathyarchaeota archaeon (assembly GCA_021162225.1). Lineage (GTDB taxonomy): Archaea > Thermoproteota > Bathyarchaeia > Bathyarchaeales > DTEX01 > B63. Next base: position 3,895 of record JAGGZB010000154.1, read on the forward strand.
AGCGGCCACGCCGGACTTGAAATCCCTAAACTACAAAACAATACCCAGACCGATCTTTCCTCTCGACGAAGACGTATCATTCGAACCATTAAATAACGAATAAAACGCCTAAAACAATCTCTCACAAAAAAGTCTCTTTGCTACTCATTTATCATGTACATGCGCTTATTCTATGTTCAGCTTGATCTTGAAACCACGCATTATCCCTGCTTTATTCTCTTCACGAATGGCTTAAACATCGGGTCTTTCTCTAGGCGGTTTAAGTAATGCATAGCGCCTGCTTTTATTATTAGCGCTAGCTCCGCCACTCTCTTACCGAGGCTTCTGGCCGATTTAACGGCTGCCTCTGCGTCGAAGCTCTTCTTTTCATAAAGAGACTTTAAAGCATCTTTTCCGGATACTTTCTCTGTCCAGCCAGCGCCGCCTATGTATGATTCCCACGGATCTCCGGATATAACGATGTTACCCATGATTAATGCGTGATTTATTATCTCCTTTATAGCGTTCTCCTGTCCCGAGAATATGTGAACTCCCTGAGCGATCGCTCCGTAAACCTTAAGGTGCTTCCCGGCGCTACCACGGTAGCTCCAGAGGCTATTCCCAAGCCTATCAAAGAAGCATTTTAGCTGTCCAGGTATGCCCATGTGATAGACTGGAACGGCAACTATAACTGCGTCGGCTTCCAGCCATCTGTCTCGGAGATCGTTAAAGTCATCATCCTTGCTCCTTATGCATTCTCCTGTCTTTGCGCATGCAGAGCAGGCGATGCATGGAAGATATTTCTTACCAGCAATCGAGTATAGCTCCGTCTCTACCGCTTCTGGATCTACAAGCCTCGCCGCCTCCAATGCTTGACTTAGCAGAAACTCAGTGTTTCCATTCTTGCGAGGGCTCCCGCTGATTCCTAAAACCTTTATCCTTAACCCATTCTTTTTCATCCTCAACCCTCCTAGACCTAATTTGCAACAATAATATTCTTGAATCTTTGAAACATAAAATACTGTAGAATGACGAAGTAAGAGAAAAGCAATGGAGGAGGAGACTTCCAGAAGATCACTTTCAATTACAGTTTGTGAAGAGCTAAGATCTATCGCAGAGAATGCCTTATAGATTAAAATGGTTTTAATTCATGCATATAAGGAGGCTTCTCCATTGACGAAAGCTACGTTCTTCGCCACCGTCTCTCCGGGAATCGAAGATATAGCATGCGAAGAAGTATCGGATCTTCTCGGATGCAAAGCCACACCCGATATCGGTAAGATCTTTTTTGAGGGAGAATTAGAATCTGTTTACGTTTTAAACCTGAAATCTTCAATATTGAACAGGATTATGATCCAGCTCTGCAGAGGAGAATTCTCAGATCTCGATGACTTGTATAGACTTGTAAAGGACTTAGATTATGGATGGATCATAGATGCCGATCAATCATTCGCCGTTAGGAGCGAACGGGTGGGGACGCATAGTTTCACAAGCATTGATGTATCAAGAGCCGTTGGGCAAGCAATAATAGATTCATATAGAGAAGCTCATGGCAGGAGGCTTAAGGTGAATCTTGACGAGCCAGATGTTGAATTCTACGCTCTAGTGAGGAATCAAGAGTTTCTTTTAGGAGTTAATACCTCCGGAGGTTCCCTGCATAGAAGAGGATATAAAGTATATATGCATCCAGCAGCGCTTAAGCCAACTATAGCTTCAGCCATGCTTAGGATAGGCGGGTGGAAAGCTGGGAAAAGCCTCATTGATCCCATGTGCGGAGGTGGAACAATACCCATAGAGGCTGCCTTGAAGGTTTCAGGTATACCTCCGGGATATTTGAGGAAGGATTTTGCATTTCTGAAGCTGAAGATCTTTACTGAGGATGATTTTTGGGATCTTAGAAGCAAGATTCTATCCCATAAAGCCGTCGAGTGTGTTGCAGAGATTTATGGGATGGAAAAGTTTAAGCAGCATCTTGAAGGAGCGATAAGAAACTCCGAGAAAGCTGGGGTGCGCAAAGCTATAGAGTTTAAGCTTGGAGATGCCACTAAAAGCTTTGAGTATCCGGAGGGAGAATTCGATTTGGTGGTTGTTAATCCTCCATACGGAATAAGGATGATCCCTGGTGGAAGCCCAGTGAGACTATACAGTGGCTTCCTAAAGGCGTTAAAGGAAAGAGCTGATGGTGCAGTTCTCGTTCTCATAACCGCTGCACATAGAAGGTTCAATGAGGCTGCTGAAGAAAACTCCATTGAAGTGCTGGAGAAAAGGATAATTCTTCACGGAGACTTAAGAGCTAGAATATTCAAGTGTAAAATCTAATAAAAAGATTAGGATATGGGTGATGTAACTACTCTTCTATCTCAAGCCACGGATATAGCTCCTTAAGCTTCCGCATTGCCTCCCTGACTTTCTCCTCCGGATACTCATACGGTAGAAGCTTCCCAGAGAAGTAATCGGCATATGCCTGCATATCGAAGTGTCCATGACCGCAGAGCAGAAAGAGAATCGTCTTCTCCTCCCCCGTCTCCCTACATCTTATGGCCTCGTCGACAACTGCTTTGATGGCGTGAGATGGCTCCGGAGCTGGAATTATCCCCTCAGTCTCTATAAATAACTTAGCAGCGTCGAATACCTCAACTTGATTGTAAGCTACAGTCTTAACTATTCCTTTCCGGTTTAGAAGACAGAGGGTTGGAGCCATGCCGTGGTACCTAAGTCCTCCAGCATGGATTGGTGGAGGAATGAATGTATGTCCAAGCGTGTGCATCTTGAACATCGGTGTGATGCGTGCTGTGTCCCCATGGTCATACGTGTAGAATCCCTTTGTTACTGAGGGACATGCAGATGATTCCACAGCTAAGAATTCTACATCCTTCGGAGCTTTGCCCGAGACTTTATCGTAGTAGAAGGGCCAGTAAAGCCCTGAAAAGCTACTTCCTCCTCCTATGCATCCGACTACGAGATCTGGATAATCATCAATCTGGCTGATCTGCTCCCTTGTTTCTTGGCCGATAACTGTTTGGTGGAGCAGTACATGATTCGCCACGCTTCCAATAGCATATTTTGCATCGTTATGTGTAATCGCGTCTTCAACAGCCTCGCTTATCGCTATTCCCAAGCTTCCCGAGCTATTCGGATTCTCCTTTAAGATTCTTCTTCCGCTTTCCGTCTTGTCGCTTGGGCTCGGATAGACATCCGCTCCCCAAGCCTGCATCATAACCTTCCGGTAAGGCTTTTGATCGTAGCTTACCCTCACCATGTAGATTGTGGCTTTCATGCCGAACATGGCGCAGCCGAATGCAAGCGCCGAACCCCACTGTCCAGCTCCCGTTTCAGTAGCAAGTCTCTTAATGCCTTCCTCACCGGCAAAATACGCCTGGGCCACGGCAGTGTTCGGTTTATGGCTTCCAGGCGGACTTACACCTTCATACTTGTAGTATATCTTTGCTGGAGTTTTCAAGGCTTCTTCAAGTTTTTTAGCTCTGAATAGCGGAGTGGGCCTCCAGAGTCTGTATACTTCGAGCACAGCCTCTGGTATAGGTATGAATCTTTCCTGGCTTATTTCCTGTTTAATGCATTCCTTGGGAAAGATCTCCATCAGCTTCTCTGGTTTAACGGGCTCCCTAGTTGTAGGATCGATCGGTGGGGGAAGCGGCTCCGGAAGATCAGGAAGTATGTTATACCAATGCTTTGGAATTTCATCTTCATCTAGGAGTATTTTTCTATCTGTCATGCCGGATCCTTCCGTTTCTGAATTGACTATTTTGAACACGCATGTCATATTTAAGACTTTTGTGTACAAAAATGTACATTAACCCTTATCTTCCAAGCATGCGTCCTCGACTAGGAGATAACCGCTCTCCCCTCTCCAAATAGTTCTAGCCCTTAGAATCTTTATCCTCTTTCTAAAGTATGGAGCGTCGAGAACTAGAGTTTCGTACTCGCCTCCCTCACCCACAAGTGATATTCCATACCTCTTACTGAGAGCGAGGAGATCCCTTAATGCCCTTTGATCAAGCTTCCTACCCAGCCACTTCTCATCCAAGCCGTAAGCATAGACTCCTGTAAAGATGACTGAGAATCCTTCTGATATAAGAGTTTCTATTAGCGCCTTTTCATCCTTATGCCAGAGTGGAGTTATAGATTTTAAGCCGAGCTCAACGCATATGTGGTCTATACGTGCCTTCTGATATGTCGAGGCGATTGCCCCGGAGACTACGCCTTCGATATCTAGCTTATTAAGCAAGCTTTTGAGGTCTTCCAGTTCTTTCTCCTTAACTCCGGATGTCTCCGCCTTCACTAATGGTATACTGCATGCTTCTGCGAAGAGATTTGTTAACTCTACATTTGGATAATGGAACATCCAGCTATCTTCACGTTGGGGTATTAGAGTCACAAGATACTTTACATTATATCCTCTCTTCAAAGCTTGGTGTAACGCTAACGCTGAGTCCTTTCCGCCGCTGATTAAGGCTGCAACATCCATTTCCGCCATTCCTAATGGGATGTAATTTATCTCCAGAAGAGTCTCTTCGCCCTCTTAAAGACTTCAGTAATCTTTTCTCTCCACTCTGGAAAAGCGTCAGGTGTGGAGGGATACTCATCATATAGTCTTCTGACCTCTCGAATAGTCTTCGCCATCATATATAGCGATTTTAGAAAGCCTAATCTACCAAGCCCGCTGAAGATTCGTCTGGTAGCTTCACCTATATTGAGATGAATCTCCTCGCCTAAACTCGCCTTTAAAACATCCTCTTCAGTGATCAGTTGATATCTCATTCCGTAATTCAGCTCTTCATTAGTTAATCCTTGAAGGAAGATTCGGAATATGTCTAGTCCCGCTTGCTTAGCGCCGTAGCTCTTCATGAATCTAACATTAATCGGCCATAGTGCCCTAGAGCTTACGTCTCCTTTCTCAAGAGCCTCGGCGATTACTTCCCCGGAGATTTTACCTCCCATCATTGAGGGGCCTATTCCCCCGCCATGAATTGGATTAACTTGGCATCCAGCGTCTCCTATAATCACTATGCCGTTGCCGACAAATGAGTCTAAGGGTCTACGTGTCGGCACAAGCCCGCTGCCTCCATCGATCATCTCTGAAGATTTGAAGAGATCTTGGGAAAGAACGTGCATGTAAAAGTTGTTCTTAGGATTGGGGTTGCTGAGGCGTAGAGAGACTCCTAAGCCGGCATTAACTTTAGTTGCTCCTTTAGGGAATATCCAGTAGTACCCTCCCGGCGCTGCGTCTTGATCTAGATAGATTTCGCAGAATCCAGGGTCTTCCACGCTTCTTTTTAGCTGTCGAATCTCGCGGTAGCAGACGACGATGTCATCCTTTCCAATACTAGTCTCCACTCCTATTTCTGGAGGAAGATTCCTGCGTAGAACAGCTGAAGCCCCACTTGCATCAACGACAACATTGCTAAAAATCTCTATCTTTTTCCCGGTCTTAACATCTACTGCCAAAACTCCTTTAACATATTCATCTTTAACGATGGGTCCGGAGACGTGAACTTCATCTTTCAAAACGGCGCCCGCATTAACGGCGTATCTCAGCAGCCTCTGGCCAAAAGCGTAGCGGTTTATAATGAAGCCTGTTAAGCCATAGCCCGATATGTTAAAGACGGAATTTTTGTCCGGAGAATATACTTTTACGCCCTTAATATCTCCCTCCTTCTCCTCCCCCGATGGATATGGCAAGCCTAGATTATCGAAATGATGCTTGCCTATAGCGTCTCCGCAAACTTTATCGCCGATTGACCGACTGTTCTTTCGGTCAATTAGGCAGATATTAAATCCTTTCGAGGCTAAGACCTTAGCTGCCATGCATCCAGCAGTGCCAGCGCCAACGATAACTACGTCATATTTCTCCAACGCATATCATCCCGAGAAGATATGGCTCTCCCATCCGATTAATGGGAGCCTCAAATATATAAATAGTTAAAGGTATCCTCGCTGAAAAGAAAATATTATTTCTTCCTTTTACACCAAGAATTGTTTTAGTGAAGAATGAATGCGCATAATCGTTGAGGAAGAATGTGCATTATGCAATGTGACTTATCCAAGTTTTCTACTTCATCGATGCATAGTCTGCGGCAGACTTTACTGTAACAACTGCATATTATTCGAGGACGGAAAGCCAATATGCCTCAGATGCGCCAAAAGGAGAGTCTCGCCGGTTGTATCATGGAGAAGCAAATACGCGTATCTACGCGAGTACCTAGCTAAAAGAGCAAAATACAGCAGTTATGTTAAGTTATCATTCAAGAAGATAGAAGAGATAATGAATGATAGGCTTCCGCCCTCAGCGCTTAATGATCCACGATGGTGGTCTAACACTCGCGGTAAACCTCACTCTGAATCATGGCTTTCAGTAGGCTGGAGAGTTGACAAAGTTGAATTAGACGAAAAAACCGTTACATTTATCAGAGTGAAGACGACGCAGACTAGACGTGATGTGAGGAAAAAGCGGAAGAGAATCTCCCCCGCTTTTAAGGCGTTAGCTCTTAAGCCCAAAAGAAGACGTAGGAGTCCCTCTAAAAGGAAAATCGCAGAGATGAAGGCTCGAATTGAAAATATTAAGCGGCAGATGGCTAGTGAGAAACGTATCCGCGGACTTAAGCCTCGAAGCGCCTACGAAAAGCGACTCTATAAATTCGATGAGAAACCAACGTAGGGGAGAAAGCCGGGAAATATTCATTAGAAAGCTGACGTTACACTAAGATAGGCCTAAGGCGGGAGCTGCCTATTATGAAAACCGTTGATATCGCATCTATTCTTTCCGGAAAGCATACAGATGAAAGAGTTCTCATTAGGGGATGGCTTCACAACATGCGTTCAAGCGGTGGGATACATTTCCTCCTAATTCGAGATGGAACTGGCATTATCCAGTGCACAATGAAGAAAAACACGGTGAAGAGTGAGATATTCGAAGAAGCAAAAGATCTCACTCAGGAATCCTCCTTGGAGATTATCGGAACGATAAGGGAGGATAAGAGGGCGCCTGGAGGATACGAGATAAAAGTTGAAGATATGAAAGTCTTTCATAGGGCTGAGGAAGGCTATCCAATAGCAAAGAAGTATCACGGCCCAGACTTTCTACTCGATAACCGCCACTTATGGATACGTAGCCAGAAAATGCAGACTATACTAAGGATAAGAGCCAAGTTCCTAGAGGCGGCGAGAGAATGGTTTAAGGCGAACGGATTCGTCGAGTTCCATTCGCCAACGATTATAACAGCAGCTTGCGAGGGCGGAGCGACGCTATTTCCAGTTAAGTATTTTGACCGAGAGGCGTACTTAACGCAGAGCTGGCAGCTCTACGCCGAAGCCGCAATAGCGAGTTTGGGAAAAATTTACACGATCGCCCCTTCATTTAGGGCTGAAAAATCTAGGACTAGACGTCATCTAACCGAGTATTGGCATCTAGAAGTGGAGATTCCATGGTGTGACTTGGAGGGCATAATGGAGGTGCAGGAAGACTTGCTGGCGTATATTCTGGATTCGCTGTGCGAAGAAATGCCTAGGGAACTTGAGTATTTAGGGAGGTTGCCAGACGAACTGAGGATGATGAAGCCTCCATTTGAGAGAATCACATATGATAGAGCCGTGAAGATTCTTAACGAGGAGGGAATATCCTTCGAGTGGGGAGATGACATCACATGGACTCATGAGAAGATACTAACGGAGAGATTCAACAAGCCTTTCTTCATCACGCATTTTCCTAGGAATGTAAAGGCCTTCTATCATAAGCCGGATCCAGAGAGGCCGGAGGTTACGCTCTCAGTTGACCTTCTAGCTCCGGAAGGCTATGGCGAGATAACTGGCGGGGGACAAAGAATAGATAGCCTAGAGGAGCTTTTAGAGAGAATAAAAGAGGAGGGCTTGAATCCTGAAGATTATAAGTGGTACATTGACCTTAGAAGGTATGGTTCCGTTCCCCATTCAGGCTTTGGGCTAGGAGTTGAGAGAACAATATCGTGGATTTGCAAGCTCGAACATATAAGAGATGCCATTGCCTTTCCGAGACTCATAAACAGAGTCTATCCGTAACTATATGGTTACGCCCTCCTCCTCAGCTATCTTTATTATCGCTTCCTCATATGTAAAACCAGCCGACTGATACTCCTCAATCTTATATTTGAGAACGTTTATGTCTCCCCAAGTCTCAATATGCTTTCTTCTAAGCTTCTCGTAAAGAACTGCGACGTTCACTTTGCTTCTACGTAGTCTCTCTCGTTCCTTAAGGAGACTTTGACGAGCATACTCCTCCTCTGCGAAGGGTAAAATCTCATTTAGAACCATCAGAAACTTAACAGCATCATTATTGGCTTTATAGGCTATAGGTAAAAATGCCGCCGCGACAAGTATCGGCAGGGCTGAATTTGAAAGCAAGCTTAGGATTATTGTTGTTCCAAGCAGAAGAGAGGCGGAGAGTATAACTCTAGCGTAATTGAACCTTAAGTCTAAAATGCTTATTTCGCCTTCATGCGATATTTGAACAGTAAGGACTGCTCCAATACAGCCGCTTAGTCTCGTCTTCAAAGATGACTCTCCGATACGCTTGATCTTCGAACAGCCCATCTTCTCTCTAAGTATATGAATGATACACTGATAGGCATATTCAGGCGGAGCATGCATATATCCCCTCCTATGTGAGGGGAAGATAGGCTGTATGGTGGGAGGCGACTCCCTCCCAATCCGCACTTTTCTCATCTTCACCCAGAAATATCATTGATAAAAACGGCTATTTTAGCCTAAACATAAAAAGGCTCACCATCGAAAAGGAATTAGTGCATCATCAAGCATGACACACGAACACTTTTAGGAATAGAAACATCATGCTAAATATAAACTATTAAGAGAAGAGATTATATTTCTGTTAGAGATGCCTGGATTCCGATTCAGAGCAATTTAGGTAGATGATTTAAAGTGACAAGTAGAATCAGTCTGGAAATGGATTTCGAAGGGAGAGAGTATTATCTCTCTCCGGTATCAGTAGAGATAGATTTTGATGAATACTTGAAAAAGGCCGACAAAGAAAAATTCAGTGGTTCCTCGATTAGAATGATCGATAAAGCAACTGGAAAAATAATTCCATGCCAGTTCTCGCCGAACAGCCCTAAAGAACTTAAAGGAACTCTCTCATGGATACATCCGAGCCACGCACATAGAAGCATAGAGATAACCGTTGGAAAAAACCGGACACATGGCTACGATTTTCCGAGGGGCGTTGAGATCTGGGATAGAGGAGACTATCAGCTGGAAGTCTTCGTTAACGGAATGCACGTTACCAATTATGTGTATAACGAAGCTTATGAAAGACCATTTCTATATCCAGTTATCGGGCCTGATGGACTGAACGTTGTTAGGCACATACCAAATTTCGGCGATCACCCCCACCACAAGGGCATAAACATCGCGTTAGGCGATGTTTCTGGAAAGAGAGGAGAGCCCGGGATAAACTTCTGGGCTCTAGGAGAGATAGGAAATCCCAGACATGGAAGGTTGATTCATCAGAGATTCACACGAATCGAGGAGGGACCCGTCTTCGGAAAGATAGAAGAGGAGAATATTTGGAAGCAAAACGATGAGATGGAACGCACATCTCATGATAAAAGCCGATGGAGAATCAAGGCTAAGGGAAAAGTCTTGATGAAGGAAACTAGGACGATCATTATATGGAATGTGTCGCCTATGCGGTTGATCGACATTCACACAGTTATGGAGCCAGTAGTAGATGAGGTGGTGATAGCAGCAGATGTTGAGCATAAAGAGATGGCTAAGGAGAACGGCCCACTCGTCATCAGGGTTGCGGATAGCATGCGTGAAATAGCTGGAGGCATGATAGTGAATTCTGAAGGCGGAAGAAGAGAAAGGGAGTGTTGGGGTCGACAGGCAAGGTGGGTTGACTATTATGGACCCGTTGTGCCTGGAGGACCAATTAATGGCATAGCTGCCATGGATCATCCAAGCAACATTAGGCATCCAACGGGATGGCATGTACGAGCATACGGTCTCTTCGCGGCTAATCCCTTCTATGATAAGAAGCCTGAATGGCCTGATCAAGGTCCGGTATTCCTCTCGAAAGCAAGAGGAGACAAGCTAGATATGCGCTATAGAATCTATATTCACCGAGGCGACGAGAAGGAGGGAAGAGTTGAGGAGAAATGGTGGGAATGGGTTAAGCCGCCGAGAATCACTATCCAGTAAGCTTAGGTGAGGAACTTTAGTGTGAGGATCATATGCGACTATTCTTCGTCGCTGAGGAGGAGCATTACATGAGCTATCTTGAACTTTATACAGCATCTACTTTAAAATTCGGTGGTGCTACATGCAAATTTAAAGATTCCGACTACGTAATCATCGGTGTTCCCATCGACTATACAAGCTCTTACCGTTCAGGTTCAAGATTCGCCCCGTTAGCCATCAGAGAAGCTTCACTAAATATTGAGGGTCTTAGCTTCAGAACTTGGAAGAACGTAGATGACTTGAAGATTCATGATGCTGGAGACCTCCATATAAGTGCGGATTTAAAGGAGACTCTTAGGAGACTTGAGCTCGTTACAGGCGAGGTTCTAGGCGAGGGAAAAACGCCTATTCTGATCGGTGGAGAACATACTCTCACCTTAGGCTCAACCAGAGGCATAAGAGAAGACTTTAATGTTCTATGCTTTGATGCGCATTTAGATCTCAGAAACGAGTATATGGAGCAAAGGATTTCCCACGCAACAGTCATGCGGCGGATTCACGAGTATGTGAAGCCGCGACGAATAATCATGGCTGGAACGCGCGCTGCATGTGAAGAGGAGATAGCATACGCTAAAGAGAATGAGATATGCTTCATATCTTCGCACGAGATTAATCGTGAGGGGACGAGAGATATATCTCGTAAAATTAAGAAATTACTTGGGGACGAGGAGCCTCTCTATTTATCGCTGGATCTCGACGTTTTAGATCCAGCTTTCGCTCCGGCTGTTCAAACACCGGAGCCAGAAGGCATATCAACTTATCAATTGCTGGAGATAATCTCGAACCTTAATTTTGAAAGACTTATAGCGTTTGATCTGGTAGAGGTTACTCCGCATTATGATAGCGGAGTCACGGTTATAGTTGCTGCAAAGATAATTTTTGAAATCTTATCTCTCATGAGCAATTTTAGAGATAAACACGTAGCATAGAAGGCGAGAGTCCTCAAAATATTAATTAAGAGCTATTGATATGTAGCCTCAG
>JAGGZB010000058.1 GCA_021162225.1 Candidatus Bathyarchaeota archaeon
CCTCCTTCCTAGTTCTCTTCAGGGTTTTACAGGCAAGGAAAATCTCGTCCCTATACTCTTTCATCCAAGGTCTAAGCCTGACCTCCGCTTCCCCATAAGTGGGAGCCACGTCGAAGTGATTAACTCCGTGGGAGAGGGCGAGATCGATTATTCTGTCCGCTTCTTTCTGCGGAACTCTACCAAATGCAACGCAGCCTAAAGTAACTATGCTACTCATGTGTCCAGTCTTTCCAAGCATTCTCTTTTCCATTAATAAGCACCCTTATTAAGAATATGATCCCACGTTTTTAAACGTAATAAGGCTGGATTAAATTTATATTGGAGACGTGCTCTTCATGATGCCGTGGCTGCCTAGAGGTGACTAATGAATGGCTGGCGACGATGAGGAGATGATCGTTACTCCTTGGGAGGTTGCGGGAAGGATAGATTATAGCCGTCTCATAAAGGAGTTCGGCACGCAGCCGATAACCAAGGATCTCCTGAAGAGAATAGAGAAGCATGCTGGCACGCTGCATTTGCAGCTTAGAAGGGGATTATTCTTCTCCCATAGGGATTTAGACTGGATTCTTGACATGTACGAGTCAGGTATAAGATTTGTCCTCTATACTGGGAGGGGTCCTTCCGGCCCAGTTCATATAGGACACATGATCCCTTGGATATTCACGAAACATCTCCAAGATGTTTTCGGGTCGAAACTATACTTTCAGATGACCGATGACGAGAAGTTCCTCATCAACCCGGACTTCACGCTCGAAAAAACTAGGAACTTCGCCTATGACAACGCTCTTGACGTGATAGCAGTTGGATTTGATGCAAAGAAGACAAAGATAATCATGGATGTTGAAGATGCAGAGATAATCTACAGGATAGCCTTGAAAGTTGCGAAGAAGATAACTTTCTCAACCATCAAGGCTGCGTTCGGCTTAACTGAGAGCTCGAATATAGGCATAATCTTCTTCCCAGCCATTCAGGCGGTTCCATGCTTTCTAGAAAGCGAGCTCACCGGCGAGAATGTGCCTTGCCTAATTCCCGCAGCGATAGACCAAGATCCATACTGGAGAATCACCCGCGACGTCGCCCCTAAACTCGGATACTTCAAGCCAGCTCAGATACACTGTAAATTTCTCCCTGGACTTGGAAAGGGAGGAAAGATGTCTGCCTCCATGCCGGAGACATGCATATTCACAACGGATCCCCCAGAGGTTGTTGAGAGAAAGATATGGAACGCCTTCACAGGCGGGAAGCCGACAATTAAGGAGCATAAGCTCCACGGAGGAGACCCCTCAATCTGTCCGGTCTACTACTATGATTACTATCTCTTCGAGGAAGACGATGACAAGCTTAATGAGACATATATGAAGTGCAGGAATGGAGAGCTTCTCTGCGGAGACCACAAGATCATGCTTGCCGAGAAAGTGAAGAAGTTCCTGAAGGAACATCAGAAGAAACGGGAAAAAGCAAAGGATAAGCTAGATGATTACTTATTCAAGAAGAAGTAGATGCCCTCAACCATGAAAACAAAATAAAATTAATATCAAAGACTTTTATTTGAATGAATATTAGTGAAGCCCGGTGGTGTAGCGGACAAGCATAGCGGGCTTTGGACCCGCTGACGAGAGTTCGAATCTCTCCCGGGCTACCACCTTTCTTGAAAATGGGCAGTTTTCTATTTTTTTCTCGCTTTCCAAGCGTATTAATACCATGCTCAAGGAGCAGTCTGATCAGCTTGGAAATACTTAGCCCTCTTCTCTTCGCCTGTTCGCGCGTTCTCTCTAATACATTTTTGTTCATTCGCGATAACTTACCAACATCCTATGAGAAGATTAATTAGGTGGGTTGGAGAGGTATACTATTGGTGCCAGCTTTGGATGAATCTGTTGTTATACCCAAAGATCTATTAAGGGATCTTTATATCGGACTGGTTAAGGTTGAAGAAGTCCTTGCGACACTTGAGGAATTGTTCGACAAGGAAGGCCTACAAAGAATAAAGAAAGCTGAGAAGGAGTATAAAGAAGGGGAATACATAACTGTACATGACAGTAGCGAAATTAAGGAACTTATTGAATAAGTGAAAATTCTTGACCTATAAAGCTGCTTTAACCAAGAATTTCCTTAGAGAATTAAAGAATCTTCCTGAAGATATAAGAGAACGGGTATTAAAGGCTATAGATAATGTACTTGCTAGTCCTTTTCTCGGCGTTAAGTTGCGAGGCGATCTTGAAGGGTTCTGGAGATGGAGAGTAGGTAAATACAGAATCATATACATAATTAATCATGAGTCTAAACTTGTTATCTTTTTAGATGTGGGTCTTAGAAAGGCAATCTATAAGTAGATTCTACATCCTCTTTAACGAGGAAGATGAAATATTAATGTAACCTGAAGCAAGAGTTACGCTTTCAACAATATGTTCACGTTATCTAAGTGACAGACAAATATTAAGTATCTTTTTGGTTCATTTTCAGCTCAATCTTGCTAAGAAACTGCCTAAGTTTTGCTTTTTTCAAGAAATCTAAACGGAAATGGTCATCTCTCCCGGACTACCAAAAAATGTTATTTGAATAATGAGAAAAAAATGCATTTATTTTGATATGTAAGGTGATTTTATTCATCTAAAAGCGATGATAACGATCTTCTGCTTCATCCCATGCAAGCATCCAGCGAGCATCTCGTTCTCGTCTTTTAGAAATAGTCTCCGAAAAATTCTCTGATTATCACCATTTTTCACTAAAAAGCATTAAACTCAAACTGCAACATTTGAATATTAGACTCAATGTTTTTCAATTCTTTCAATCAGGAAAATCACTGGTCTAAAGCCATCTGTGCAACACGTAACCATTTTCACTGGTCCTCCGCGAGCTATGCCCCAAACCATCTTTTGTATATCAGCCCATGCCCAGCCGCAGAATCCTGAAGGGCATTCCCACGGCGTATGTTTAGACACCACCCAAGACTGCCCTTCCCTAAATTTTTGACACGGTCCCCAAGCAGAAGGGTTATCTGTATATTTATTTACCAAATCCTTATGGAAGAGCCTTTTTAATACGGTAATTTTGACATCGTATTTTTCGGGGAACACCTCAAAGCCACCTCGAACATACTTTAAATTAACAACGATTTTTGTTTTATTATGAAGTAAATTATTTCTTTCTGTCTTCTTCTTTTTTTGTATGTAGTGTTGGAAAACGGTGTTCTCCACGTTCAAAAAAGGCTTTCGAGAGCAATATACGTCCAAAACCATGAAGAATATCACAAAAAGAACTCGTGATGAAGACATTCATCTATAACATGCTTATTAAACCTGCAAGCAAGCTTCAACTCTTCTTTTTTATTAATGGCCTTATGAGTAGTAGAATTATGAAGAAATCCATCATGAGCCCCATCAAATATTTCTTCTTTAAGAAAATCATTTACTTAATTTTCTCTAGTATTATTGCTGGGCAAACTCTTGTTATTCCCTCAAGCTTCTTTAATGCTTCTACGAATTTTGTAAGTTCTTTTGTGTCCCTAAACCAGCACTCGATAATGAACATGTGATCGCCGCTTGTGGAGTATAGGTTTATTATTTCGCTCATATTCTTGAGTCTTTCTAAGGTTGAGATATAATATTCTGGCTTCACATCGATTCCTATGAAGACATCTATTTCAAATCCTATCTTCTTCGGGTCGACATCTATAGTGTACTTCCTTATTACTCCATCCTTTTCCAGTTTCCTTATTCTCTTTCTTATGGCTGTCTCACTTACTCCCAGAGCCTTCGCTATCTTCAGAAATGGTATTCTGGAATTCTTCCTGAGAATTTTCAGCAGTTCTAAGTTTGAAATTCGAACCATAATATTTAATTATTTTCATAAATATATAAGTTTATTAAATCAAAAAGTTATGGATGTGAATATATGACGGAAGTTTTAGCCAGCAGACTTCCCCTGCTAGGGGAGAAAATCCCAAGCTTCAAAGCCCAGACAACAAGGGGGGCCATAAGCTTCCCAGAGGACTACAAGGGAAGATGGGTTGTACTCTACTCTCATCCAGCAGATTTCACACCTGTCTGCACAAGCGAGTTCGTAGCCTTCCAAGAAAGGTATGAAGAATTTAAGAAGCTAAATTGCGAGCTGATTGGTCTCAGTATAGACCAAGTTTTCAGCCATATAAAATGGGTTGAATGGATAAAGGAGAAGTTAAACATTGAGATAAAGTTTCCAATAATAGCCGACGACACGGGAAAGATAGCTAAGCTGCTGGGCATGATACATCCAGGCAAGGGTGCCAATACTGTCAGAGCTGTTTTCATCATAGATCCGGATGGAATCATAAGAGCGATGCTCTACTATCCGCAGGAGCTCGGTAGAAATATGGATGAGATACTTAGAATGGTGAAGGCCTTACAGATATCGGACAACTACGGAGTTGCCATGCCCGCGAACTGGCCTAATAATGAGCTTATAGGTGACAATATTATAATTCCGCCGGCAATGGATGAAGACACTGCAAGGGAGAGGCTCAGAAGCGCCGAGGCTGGAGAGATCAAATGTTTTGATTGGTGGTTCTGCTATAAGAAAATTGAAGAGTGAATAGTTAGAAATCTTTGAATAGGATATGTGGAGGAATCAGGCTTGAATGAAACAATTAAGAACTTAGTAAAGGCCTTCATTGGCGAGAGCCAAGCGAGAAACCGATATAGTTTCTATGCAAGCATTGCTAAGAAGGAGGGATTTGAGCAAATCGCCGAGGTCTTTCTCATAACGGCGGAGAATGAAAAGGAACATGCGAGCACCATATTCAAGTTTATCAACCAGATCAAGAAGGAGACGGGAGAAGAATTAAACGAGATAAAAGTTGAAGTAGCAGCGCCAACTATACTCGGCAACACGACGGAAAACCTCAAGGCGGCAATCGCTGGAGAAAACTACGAACATACGAAGATGTATCCAGAGTTCGCAAACGTTGCAGAGAAAGAAGGATATTCTGACATAGCGGCTAGATTAAGAGCCATAGCTGAAGCTGAGAAGCATCATGAAGAGAGATACAAGAAGATTCTCGAAGAGATTGAGGCGGGTACGGTCTTTAAGAAAGACAGAGACGTCTGGTGGGTATGTAGGGAATGCGGATACGTCCATTATGGGAAGGAACCGCCAGAAAGATGCCCCTCATGCAATCATCCAAAGAGCTATTTCCAGCTGAAATGTGAAGAATATTAAGAAGCAAATGAAAGTGACCGAGTTAAGACAAACAATATAGATGCAACATCTGCGGAAACATAGTTGAGATCCTACATATGAAGAAGTAGCAACTAGTATGCTACAGGCAACCAATAGAGCTACTTAAGAAAAGACGAAGGATTATGAGAAGAAGCATATCTCAGTTATAAGGAGAAAAGACGAAACGTAAAGGTTAAGGTTGGCTCCACAGATTATCCAATGGAAGAGAGGCATCACATAGAGTGAATAGAGATCTTGGTTGACGAAGAAATATATAG
>JAGGZB010000001.1 GCA_021162225.1 Candidatus Bathyarchaeota archaeon
CCAGCCAAGAAGGTGGACGTGAGAGGCTTTAAGGAGGTCGAGGAACGGCGGATACTGTTAAGATAAGGGTTTGCGGCCGGTCGATTAAGAGAGGTTTTGGCTGTTCAATCCCCACGCCTTAAGCCTGCCTTCCTCTAAAGCGCTTATACTCCTCCCTTATGAAGGAACGGACCTATCTGGCTGAACAGCACTAAACCCCTTATCTTAGCAGTATCGTTATTTAATAGTAGGCAGGATATTATGTGAAAGTGTTTAAATTTGTACCTCAAATGTTTCTGATTATTTTTTAGTTTTGAAATTTTTGTTGTATAGTTCAATGGCGTATTTGATTATCTCTTTTGTCTCTTTCTCATTTTTCCACGCTTTGAATCTGGCCCATTTCTTAGGTTCTAAACGTTTGTAGGTTTCAAAAAACTCCTGTATCTCTTTTAGCCTGTGTGGATGTACATCCGTCAGATTATGGAAACCCTCAAACCTCGGGTCTCTTAATGGAACAGATAGTATCTTCGGGTCCTCTCCTTCTTCATCTTCTAAGAGTAGTGCGCCAATAGGCCTAACCTTAATTATGCAACCGACTTCAAGAGGCTCGTAGGATAGAACCATTATATCGAGAGGATCATTATCGTTATACCATGTTTGAGGTATAAACCCGTACTCGACCGGAAATACAACAGATGAATGTATAACGCGATCCAGAACAAATACTTCCCATTCTCTATTATACTCATATTTATCTCTAGATCGACTTATAACCTCGATAACAGCATTCACGATGTTAGGCGGATCATCGCCGGGTGGAATATCGCTCCAAAGATTCACCATGCCACTATTTCCCCACGTCTCTCATTTTTACTGTTTAATTCCTATCTAATATTTGTAATGTATAAAATGATACTGTTAAGATGAGGGATCTATAATGGACCGGTCATAGGGTCTAACCCTTAGACAACATAACCCAGAACCCTGCCCTAATAAGGTCTTCTAGCCGAAACTCCCAAGATTAGACTCAGCCATCAGATGTAAAGTGCTGTAAAACCATCAGGACCAAATACTCACAACACTCTTATCTTAACAGTATCCATATCTGAAGGCGAAAAGTTTAAATACAAGGCTTCAGGGGGAGGTTTCCTTTCTTCCTATTTTTATGAGGAAGGTGCATCCTAGGGCCAAGGAGTACTTGCACAGGTTGAATAAGAGCGGTGTGGTGAGGCGAATGGCTAGGTGGAGGCGAATATCCAGAACTGACACAAGAGTATGGACGGCGGTAAAGTATGGCTGCAGCTTGTTGAACGAGAAGTTAGGGAAGCGGGTCTTCAGGGTTTAGATCCGCCGACTTGAAGTGTGATGATGTTAGGGAGTTGGCAGATGAGGCTGTCGAAAAGGTGATCGAGTTTGCCTAGGGCCATAGACATGATGAGACATCGTGAAGAGGAAATACTCAGAGCCCTAAAGCATCTATCTGAAAAGACTGATGGATTTAGCAAACCCAGACTTCTCCTAATAGGGGGCTACGCTTTAAGGGTCTTCATCCCCTTAACGAGGTTTACGAGGGACTGTGACTTCGTCGCCAAGAAAGAAGAAAGATGGGTCATAGACAGGCTACGCATTCTTCTTCCAGAGGGGTTTTCTGTTGAGCGTTTAGAGAAACGCGGCAGCTATGATTTCATGAGGCGCGTCAAGCTCGTTAGGCACGATGATGCTAGGGTTAAGGTATCTCTGGATTTCATGGAAGGCGAGATAAGGGGGAAGGGGACCGAGGGACGTGATACTGGTAGATGATGCCATGATGGAAGGAGCTCGTGCCACCATTCCCGTAGCTGGCGAGGAGGTCGCTGTACTTGCCCCGAGCTATGTCGACTACTTCATGATGAAGGTGATCTCTGCCAGGCCGTCTGGCATCCGCGACCTAGCCTCGCTAGTGCTGGAGCGAGGTCTTCTATCGAGTTTATCCGAGCGGATAAGGCAAATACTGCCATACCCAGAGGTTTTCAAGTCCAAACTCGAAGTAAACATAATTCCCGTGGTGAAAAGGAGGGCCTTCATAGACAGCTGGAGGGGCGTCTTCGGGACTACCAAGTACGCAGAGGATGACAGAAGGAGGATAATCGAGACGCTGGAGACGCTTCTCGAAGAACTGCAAAGATAGCGGAACTATCGGGACTCCATGTAAAGTTTACGATCGCGGAAAGCTACTAATAATCCGGCTGAATCTTTTTCTATTACAGTTCCCGGATATGCCCATAAGACTGGACGATTTCGCTGGTTTTTCATCAAGCTGTTTTGAAATCGCGAAGGCTCTAATAGATCTAGCTGAGCAGGGCTATGATTGCCTTCTCATACCGTGTAGAGTGCGTTTCCCGTCTTGACAGGAGCTATCGAATCGTTGAAGGCAGTCAAGGGAGAAATAAAACTCTTAGAAAGATTCTACGCTCCCTACTCGCACCCGCGTTTGAAGAGATTCACAGGAAGAGAGATTTTAAGCTACTTATCCTGCCCTTCGCGGCGCATGTGAAGCTTCCACGGCGCCAAATAAAATCATAGATCAAATTGAGTCATAGATCCTTATCGGCCAGTATAATTGTCTGGATTGCTGTACTTTAATTCTATAATCTCTGCGTATCTTCCATCATAACTTACCATCTCCAAGTTCTCAATTATCCCGACGGCCGCGTGGAGACTGTCAAAATATGTTAGGAACTTGTATTTCTCTCTCAGCTTAAAGGCTTCGCGGTGATATTCAGGTTTTGTCGGGAATGTGCCTATCCGTCTATATTTAAGAAGTTCGCTGAGGATGTCGTAGAAGGCTATAATATTCTTAACAACGATCTCTCCAGACTTTAGGAGCAGGTTCAGCTCTATGAGCGAGTATGGGGAAATCTTAACTTCTCCGAGAAGCCTGTCAAGAAGCCCTATCACATCGGCGTGATGTCTATCTCCGGGCGATATTAGGGCAAGCAGGATATCTGTCTCTATAAGTATTGGCAGTTCTAGGCCTCCTTTTGGAGTTCACGCTCTGCTATTCTATGCAGTCGTTGAATCTCCTTCTCTACATCCGTTGTTCCTTTTACAACTAGTTTCTCTAGAGACTTTAAAGGATCTTCTACGGGCTTTAGAGTTATCTCTCCTTCCTTAGCGATGAGCTTTACTACATTCTTTATGTTGAATTTTTTCCTAATATTTGAGGGTATAACGATTCTCCCTTTCCGGTCAACCTTTACAGTTACTTCGCTCAATCGGACCGCCTGAATAAATAACCCACCTCCCACAAAATAAATTTTCCCATCTTCTTTCATAAGAAAATAATAGCCACTATTATGAAAATTGTTCTTTAATTCCTTTCACCCAGCCGAAGTCTCCATCGTTTGTAGTATTAAGGCGTCAACAAGGCCCAGATCATATATATGACTACTTATGCTGAAGGAATCGGGATACTCTGAAAAATATTGAAGGACCTTTTTAAGTCTAATCTCTGAGGTGATTATTTACGAGTTGATGCTTCCTCTTCTTTCTTCCTCAGTATCTCTAGAATCTTTAAAACGGCTCTTTCCTTCATCTTTACGCCTGCTCTACAGGCGGCGAGAAAGATAGCCCCAGCTACGGGTTGTCCACCATATATTGGTCCGAATAGACATATCCCCGGATTTCTTCTTCGTATGGCTGATGTGAAAGATTCCCAAAGCCATCTGCCAGATCTGAAGACGCTTCCGGAGGCACCTACTATCGCTTCTGAGCTTAATCCCAGTCTTTTAAGCCCGGCTATTGCTAGAAGAGCTAGTTCTCGCCCTGCTTCTCTTAGGATCTTGATGGCTACTTTATCTCCCATGCGAGCCGCCTCTGACACTGCAGGCGCCAGCTTACCTAGCTCCGAGATCATCATCTGCCCGGACATGATCTTGAAGGATATGTCATAGAGGCTGGTAAGTCCCATTGCTTTAGGTAGAAGCTCGACTAAAAGTGTGTATCTTCTTCTACCATCATAAGCCTTAGACGCTTCTTGAAAGGCTCTTTTGGCTATGTAGACTGCGCTTCCCTCGTCTCCTAGAATCTGCCCCCATCCTCCAACTCTAACTCTTTCACCCTTAGCGTTCACGCCGTATGCTATGGAGCCCGTGCCTGCAACCACCGTTACTCCAGGTTTACCTCTGCAGGTAGCATAATATGCGTTCACTACATCGTTAACAAGTATGAAAGGTTTGTGAGTAACTTCTGAGGCAAACCTCCTTATGACCTCCGTATCCATCGGAGTATCATCTACAGAAGATAATCCATAACATATAGCGTCTAGGTCGTTCCATCCAACCTTCGCTTCTTTCATGGCCTTCTTAACGGCTATCTCCAGATTTCTCTTCGCCTTATTAACCCCTACAAAGTGGTAGCAAGTAGAACCCGAATAGCCCAGGCCCAGAAGACTGCCTTGTTCATCCGCTACTGCCGCGGCGGTCTTCGTAGCACCCCCATCCACTCCTAAAAACAGCATATCCGTTCACCCACACTAAAAATATTGAGCTCTTAATTATTCTAGTACTAGTTTGTGCATAGCTTCATTTTTATATGTGAGTTTGTTGCGAGCGTGCATCTTTGAGAAGAATAGGCATATCTTTGATGAGAGACCTGAATTCTCGCGCATTATCACTTCTCAGGCATTACGCAAGTTGAGTAGAGATTATCTAGTTATCGACATTGAAAATTCGTTAAATTAGGTCTTCCTTTTTACAATAACATTTATTAGGAGACACTCTTCCATTAGACAAATTCTAAAATGAGATGTGGGTGTCCTGTATGGCGGAGAAGCATTTGAATCCGGCTCCTTTAGGTTTGATGGGCTTCGGCTTCACAACGGTTCTTCTCAATCTGATTAATGCAGGCCTCCTCTCCCCAGATGCTTTAGGCATAATTCTGCCCATGGGAATCTTTTATGGAGGGCTGGCGCAAGTAATAGCTGGATTACTCGAAGCCAAGAATGGAAACACCTTTGGAACTACTGCCTTTACATCCTATGGACTGTTCTGGTGGTCATTCGTAGCCGTGCTGGTTCTGCCATCATTTGGTCTGGCTCCTAAGCCCTCGGCAGTTGCCGTTGCGTCCTACCTATTAGCTTGGGGAATCTTCACCGCCTTAATGACTGCAGCGACCCTTAAGGGTCCTAAAGCCCTTCAAGTTGTCTTCATAACACTTTCAGTACTCTTTTTCATTCTTGCCCTTGGAGAATTCACTGGAATCCCGGAAATAACGATCATCGGCGGTTATGAGGGAATCTTCTGCGGTTCATCAGCGATTTACCTAGCCATAGCTGATATACTTAACGAAACCTATGCAAAGACTGTTCTGCCAGTCTGAGAGCAACTATTCTCCTGCAAATTTTTTCTGAAGTTAATCAAGCCTTTTTTTCTATAGCATCTCTAACACCTTATTTATGTCTGGTTATTTCCTAATTCTCTTTTTCACGGTCTCAGCTATCCAAAGAATGATCAATTATCTATTCTATAGGGATAAAAGAAAATCAGACTGGAATTAGCTGAGAAAAGAGGCGTTATTGCCGCTTTATTTCGAAAAAATAGCAATTAATCTTAAAACGGTTTGAAAAATATGAATTGCCGGATCGAAAGCTTTTTAAGTAACGTTCTTTCATGAAAGATTTTAAGATCGAAGATGCTCGTTGGTGAAGTTGGTGTCAGATGAGGAGTGGCACATAGAAAG
>JAGGZB010000045.1 GCA_021162225.1 Candidatus Bathyarchaeota archaeon
CAACTATAGCTAACGCCGTTACTCCTCCAGCCGGAGCTTTCCTTATAGAAAGGATGGGTGGACTTTCTCAAATGCGGATTATCTACCTAATTCAATTCGTTGCTACACTAATCGTATGGGTGTACACGATGAAGCTGAAGGATACGGAAGCATTAAAGACTGAAAAAGGGAAGATGCTTCCGGAAATCTTGTTGGAAATTAAAGACACAATAAATGTTCTGAAGGAGAACAGAGCGTTATGGTGGATATGGATATTCACGATAGGTTCATTTGCGTATGGAGCGTCAAGCCCATACTGGATACTCTTCGCCGCAGAAGCTTACTCTTCACCATACGTGGTGATCGGACTGCTCTCCACAGTTTACTCAGTCACTAATGCTTTGACGCTGATTCCTGTTGGGAGGTTCTCGGATAGAAAAGGAAGAATTAGAGCAATAAAATATCTCCGCCCAATCTCCTACCTGTCCTTAGCCATCTTCTTAATCGGATACAGATTCAAGCTGAGTTTTATGTATCTCATACCCTTAATTGTGTGGGGTTTAAGAGGTATCGGCGGTGCATGCTCGGCTCCATGCCGATCGGCAGTAAACGAAGTTGTGCCTCAAGAGTTCCTTGGAAGATGGCGGGCGCTGAGAACATTTCTAGTAAGCATCGCAGGTGTGCCGTCAGGTATACTCGGAAGCTTGCTCTGGAGCATAGACCCATTCCTCCCCTTTCTCTTCACTCTCCTTATAGAAATAGCTATAAGATATCCCATCGTGTACTTTAAGCTTCCAGAAACCCTTTACGTAAATAAGCCAGCTTGGTAAGAAGCTTAGAAAGAATGGTCTCTTTTACATGTGGGAAGCAAAAATATATTTTTTATCGATGATCATTTAGCAATTTCTTTCCCTTCTCCGCGATCATGCAAGACTTGAACGCATCGGTCTTCCTTCCATCGCAGGTTAATTTGGATAAGAAGGATTTACAGGAATACCTGTCAAGCAGAGACTTAACCGGCATCAGGTACTTCGGGTCCTTTAAAGTTTGGATTGCACATTTGACTAGACCTGTCGGAATATCTAGCTCTCGTCTAGCTCTCGGTTGATCTCGCTGGCTTCTATTTGCCTACGATCATGGATTTACTTTAACATTTCCCTAAGAATCAAGGAGACCCCTCTCATCAATTAAGCGCAGTCTTCTTTACTTTCCACCTTCTTCGCTTTGCCTTGCAGCTTTCAACGCTACGTATCCTAATGGCGCAGAGAGGAAGGCCAGCCAGATTTCAGGTCTGAGAAGCCCAACTCCCAAGGTTCCCGCCGTTAACCATTCCCATGTCCACTCTTCACCTGACAGGTAAGCCAAGTACGTTCCAAGCCCATCTGCACCAAGGATGAGCAAGTATACCGCCCCGAAGGTTGCTGAAAGTAAAGCGCCGACAAGAACGAAACCTATCGCTTCGTATCTTGCTTTCCATAAAGATGTGGC
The DNA here is from genome assembly GCA_021162225.1 of Candidatus Bathyarchaeota archaeon. Lineage (GTDB taxonomy): Archaea > Thermoproteota > Bathyarchaeia > Bathyarchaeales > DTEX01 > B63. The sequence continues at coordinate 1,468 of JAGGZB010000045.1, forward strand.
TCCGAAGAAGACGGCGCCGATGACTAGCGCCGCAAGTCCCCCGAACAAGTCGTCGCCTGGAAGCCCTAACAGGGATAAATCGTCTCTAGGGACTATAAACCAGTTCCAAAACGCCGTTGCAAACTCGACGGAGCCAACTATGATGTAGAATACTCCTAGGACTACGGAATAAACCGCCATGTACCTACCGGATTTTTTCAAATTCACAACGTTCACCTCACTTATATCCTAAACCTTGACCAATCCCAATGATCGCTAAAGATGTGATGTACGCCAGTATCAATCCGTAGATGACTGAGAAGAGGGTCCACTTCCATGAGCTAGTCTCTCTATATATGACGCCGACGGTTGCGATGCACGGTATATAGATTAATGTGAAAGCCATAAAGGCGAATCCCGTAAGAGGAGTGAAAACTCCTTGGCTCCTAATGATTTCCTGTATCTCCTCCATCCCGATTTCTTCCCCTAACCCAAAGATAACCGCGAAGGATCCAACGACTATCTCTTTGGCTATGAAGCCGAAGAAGAGTGCTACTGCTCCTCTCCAGTCGAAGCCGAGCGGGCGGAAGATAGGTTCGAGACCGCGACCGAGCATGGCTAGATAAGTTTCTTCTAAAGGCGCGCCCCACGGGTAGCTCGAGAGGAACCATACTACTATTATTCCGGCTAGAATTATCGTTCCAGCCTTCCTTAAGAATAGGGAACCCCTCTCCCACATGTGAATTAACGTGCTCTTAAGGACCGGCTTAGAGTACATTGGAAGTTCCAGAATGAATGGTGAAGGCTTCCCCTTAAAGTATGGTATCGTTCTTCTAAAAAGCAACGCCATAAGCACAGCTAGAGATATTCCAAGGATATACATGGCATATGTGCCGGCGGCGGCGTATGGGCCGAGAACGGCTCCGCCAATAAGGAGATAGACTGGTAGCCTGGCGCTGCAAGACATTAATGGGTTTACGAGTATTGTCAGTATGCGGTCTTTCTCGCTGTCTATGGTTCTTGTCGCCATGACTCCCGGAATGTTGCATCCGAATCCTATTAGCATCGGAATGAAGGATTTTCCATGCAACCCGAGCTTATACATCAACTTGTCCACTACGAAAGCTGCTCTGGCAAGATACCCGCTGTCCTCAAGCAGGGAAAGCCCAAAGAATAGGAAGAATATTGATGGAAGGAAGACGAGCACTCCTCCAAGCCCGCCGAAGATTCCGTCGGCTACAAAGCTTGCCAGCTGCTCATCGGCGATTACCGAGCTTGATGCTTCACCAAGCCAGCTGAAGAAGATATCTATCAGATCGGAGAGGGGGGCTGAAACATTGTATGTGAAGCGGAAGAGAGTCCACCAAAACGCGAGGAAGATCGGTATACCCACATACTTATTCAGAAACACTCTATCGAGTAAATCGGAAAGAGTTAGGGGCTTCTCCCCCTTCAAGACCTTCGGTAGGATCCTACTTATGAATTCATAACGGCTCTCAGCAAAGAAGACCTCCGGGTCTTCTCCAAGTATTTCTCTGGCCTTCAAGCTCATCGAATCACTTCCAAAATCTCATCTTTATATGGGCTTCTCTCAATCTCTTTGAGAACCTCCTCATCCCCTTCAAGGATCTTGATTGCAAGCCACCTCGTCGGATACTTGCTGGATAACTCCTTATCCTTGAGTATGGCTTTCTCCACCCTCGAGATCAGCTCTTCAGCCGCTTTTCCGTATCCGACCACTATCCTTCTTCTCTTTCCTTCTCTGGCCGCTTCAACTATGGCTTCCAATAGATCCTTGATTCCCTCCTTTGTAGTTGCGACGGTTGGCACTACGCGTACCCCAAGTATTCTGGAAAGAGCATCAATATCAATCTTGTAGCCTAGGCTCTTCGCTATGTCGTACTTGTTCAACGCGATGACAACGTTTGCCTCGAGCTCCAAAAGCTGGAGTGTTAAGTATAGGTTTCTCTCCAAGTTCGACGCGTCAACAATATCCACCACTACGTCAGGCTTCTCCTTAACTATGTAGTCCCTCGCAATGAGCTCATCTATTGAGTGAGCTGTGAGGCTATAAGTTCCCGGTAGATCGACGATCTCTATCTCCTCTCCCTTATACCTGCATTTTCCCTCCTTCTTCTCAACGGTCTTTCCAGGCCAGTTCCCAACGTGAGCCTTACCTCCGGTGAGATCGTTAAATATCAGGCTCTTACCCACATTTGGATTTCCTATCAGAGCAACCCTTATCGTCATGGATTAACCTCCGAATCCACAATTATCCTCATGAGCAAACCCCTTCCAAGCGCAATCCTTGATCCTCTAACATTGATAAGCACTGGTCCAGGCGAGTTTGAGAATAAAACCTTCACCCTTGCGCCGGGGGTGAAGCCTAACTCTGAAAGTCGCCTCACCAAGCCTCTGCCCCCTCTAACCTCAACAACTCTTGCCTCCTCATTCTCAGGTAGCATTGCAAGCGGCATCTTCATCCTTCCTTCCCTTCCTCGACAAGAACGTAAACGTTCTCACTTTCCTTCTTCCTCAAGCTTAGGTTGTATCCTTTCAAAAGGAACTCCACAGGGTCGCCGAGGGGAGCCCTCCTAACAACGATGATCTCAGTCCCCCTCGTTAATCCCATATCAAGCAGCCTTCTACGAACCTCTCTATCTCCAACAACCTTTGAGATGACTCCTCTCTCTCCGGGTTTAAGTTCACTCAATCGTTTCTTCATTGGATTTCCTCGACTAACAGTAAATATTTAGGGTTACCTAATTCAATTACTAAGATATTGTTAGGTTCATATAAAGTGTGCTCTAACAAGTTTAGGAATAGATATAAGCATCGAAAAGAATTAGGGTAAATCTTTAGTTTCCTAACAGATACGCTGTGTAGATCCCTCTTCTTCTCTTTTGCAGTACTCCTTAAATTGTTCCATCCATCTCCTTACAAACCTAGGGCGTTCGGAGGCTTCTGTGATGAATTTAACGAATCTCGTAAACTGGAGTACAGTCTTCGGGTCGAGCTGATGCTCCAGAATGTGAGAATCCTTTAAGGCAACATCCTCTGGAACTAAGATGAGCTCCAAAAACTTCTTGAAGATATCGTGTCTCTCTTTTATTGCTTTAGCTATCTCTCTTCCACGAGGTGTAAGAGTTACACCTCCATACTTTTCATAACGGACAAAACCGCTCTTATGGAGCTTCCTCACCATCTCAACAACCGTTGACGGCTTCAACCCCAGCTCTTTAGCAATATCCTTGATGCGGGCGAAACCCTTACGCTCAATAACCTCATATATGCTTCTCAAGTAATCCTCCGCCCGCCTAGAAAGAACCCTTTCCATAAAGCTATTCCCCTAATAAATTTAGGCTATTCTAACTTTTTATTCTTTATGAAATTAAACATACCATTCTGTAATGATCTCAGATTCATAGTTACTTGGTGGATTCCTACTGCTTGGGCGAATGGAAGAATATATCTTGCAGCTTCCTTAGGCACCCCCTTAGATCATTCGGTCATACGTTTCTATCGCATTCTCTATCTGTCTCAAAATTTCCTCCCTCATCTCCAAGCATGTGAAGTGGAAGTGTTACTTCGTAGAGCGGAGATTTCTTTCCTATGCCCTCCACTTGCTTTTATATATCTAGTTGAGTAGCCTGTGTGACTTGCAATTCTATGCTCCAGGAACCCTGCGGGAGGTTTCCCTTACTCATCTTCAAGTTGACTTCACGATCACATGTTCTAAGATAGAGCCATAATCGTTCTCAATGATCACTTTGAACACTTTTCATCTTTCACTTTTGATGGAACACCGCTTACCTTAGCCGAATAAACAACTTCTTTCCAATCCTCTTCCCCTTTACAACCTCGAAGTCCCACACTTTAGCTCTAACTATTACAATTATTAATCATAACTGGCAGCCTCCCGGCTTAGACCGCCAATTCTAATTTTGATCCTCCGCTTAACTTCCAAATCTCTGCTGGGAGGGCGACTGGAAGGATCAGGCCAGCCAAAAAAGGATCGGCCGCAGCATTCCTGTTTATGAGTGATAAAATTTATTGAGGAGCCAAGCATAATATGCTTGGTGTGATCGGATTAATCGTGGCAATCCTAGAGGTTATGGGAGTAGTGAAGGTGTAAAGGATGGTTGAAAATAAAGTGTACATAGCTTTTGGGATAATTGGGCTATTTAGTGATTACCGGCGCTATAGTATCAATCTTTTCAGGAGAGATGGGAATGGCTTGGGCTCTCGTTGGTAGCGGACTCGCCGTCATATGGGTAAGTTTCCATAAAGTGTATCACGGGAGTAAACGTGAGGAAAAGTGATGCCGCCGTTCCACCTCACTTGTTCTCTAACATTCACTTTGAAGCTTATACTCTCAATTTGATGTAGTCTAGCTACAATGGGTTTTAGGTCTAGAAAGGATATTATGTTGTCCTATAGAGGAATGCACAACGGATATTGTTGGATGCGCTGTACCGTCAAGCAGAAAGGCGTATTTATCCCGTCGGGTCATCCCTTAAACACCTAAAAATAATGAAAAACAACTCGTATTTTAAGGATTTGAACCAAAAAATTGGTGGGCCGGGCCGGATTTGAACCGGCGATCTTCGCCGTTCCCTATGGATTAGCACAGTGTTTATAGCTTAAGCATGCTTTAACCATTTGTGAGGGCGACGTCCTAGCCAGCTAGACTACCGGCCCATTCCAACCTAATTTTAGATCCGGGTTTATCTTAAATAGTTTTATCTGTAAATGGTTTGACCGAATTTGTAGCCTTCATCATACATGGCTAATATGTTCCTTATGGGCGTGATGGGCTGTATGTTATGGCATGGTGCAAGTATGTATCCTCCGCCTTCCCCTAAGATGCGGATGTTATCTCTGACTTCCTGTCTAACATCTTTTTCCGATCCGAATGGAAGAGTTTGCTGATTGTCCATGCCGCCGTGAAAGACCACTCTATCACCGAACTCCCGCTTTAGCTCTCTTCTATCCATATCCTTGCATCTCCATTGGATTGGATTCAGTATGTCTATTCCCGCGTCAATGAAGTCTGGGATGATCCTTCTTATTGCCCCATCACTATGAAAGAAAACGTAGACGCCATTATGATGGGCTAAATCAATCATACGTTTCATACGGGGCAGAAAGAACTCTCTGATCTGACTCGGCGAATATAATAGGCCTGTCTGCGACCCAAAGTCTTCGGCTACATAGGAGAGCATAATTTTATCGGGGATCTGCTCGTAAATGAGCTTTGTGTTTTCATAGCAAAAATCGAAGAGCTTATCTAAGCAGTAATGCACAATATCCGGATGAAGAACCAAGTCAACGTACGCCTGTTTTTGCCCACGAAGATTTTTATATATTAGGAATGGTTCTGATCCGCCGCCTTGAATCGGGTAGTCTTCGTAACCGGCTATCTGCTGGGGGATAACCGAATAATCAAACAGGTCAACGGTCGGCCACTCATAGTTTTTCTTAATTTCCCCCAAGGTTCTATATTTGGCTAAAGGATGATATATGCATTCTCTGTAAACGCCTGACCCATAGCTGACATCTCTGTAGCGGCAACCATATATGTCTGAATCTTTAGGTATTGGTGGTCCAACATATCGTGGTGAAACAGTTATAACAGCATCTATGTGCAGCCGCTCATACATCTCCTTTAAACTCTTACATTTCAGATACCTCATGAGCATCTCCGTGACTTCAGGGGTACCCCAATAATCCATTGGAACTCTATCCGGTTTTCTCCCCCTTAAAACCGCAAGCCACCTTTCTCTAGGAGTCATTTCTTCCTCCACATCATTATTATGACTCAACATTTACATTCCCAGAAAGATGCGGATACTCTAATTCTAAGTATCAGTCCCCTTCAAGCTCCTCCACATTTTCTCTCACCTTTTCTATTGCCGATACTATGTCATCCATGTCATCCCTTGAGCCTAGAAGAGCATATTGTGGAAGCCATAAACCCTCATGGTAGCAGGCTCTCTCAGCAACCGGGGTCTTCACGCTGGAGTAGTCTACTGACTTACCATAGTAGGGGCATGAGAGAGGACACTTCTTGAAATGCTCTAAACAAGGCTCCTTGTAGAGCGGTTTAGAATAGCCTACGCTTGCAGGTATGCCCTCCGCCTGTAAAGCCTTTGCGATCACAAATTTTGAGGCTCCGCCGAAAGCTTCCGGGTTAATCTTGAATATGTAAAGGTGATAGGCATGTCTTGTTATGCGTTCATCCTCTTTGAGGGGGGTCACCCCATCTATTTTGGAAAGTTTACCACTTAGATAGCGGGCGTTTTCCATGCGCCTCTTGGTTTGCTCCTCGAATCTTTCCATTTGAACCAATAGTATGGCTGCCTGAAACTCGGTCATCCGATAGTTTGTTCCCGGAAGATGAAATTCGTACCATGGTTTCTGGGGAAGCCTACCGCAGTTGTGCAGAGACCATGCTTTAACATATAGTTCCTTGCTGTTGGTCACTATTATTCCTCCTTCACCGCTTGTTATGTTCTTGCTTGATTGAAAGCTGAATGCTCCCATATCGCCTATGGCTCCAACTCTTCTTCCCCTCCATTCCGCTCCCCAAGCTTGGCATGCATCTTCAACTATGTGCAGATTGTTTTTCTTTGCTATTGATAGGAGAGCGTCCATGTCGGCGGGTCTACCCCCTATGTGAACTGGCAGTATAGCCTTAGTTTTATCCGATATTAAAGATTCAACGCTTTTCGGGTCTATTGTATATGTTTCCGGCTCTATGTCAGCGAAGACGGGAATGGCGTTCACATAGAGAACCGCCATTGCCGTGGCTATAAAAGTATATGATGGAACTATAACTTCATCTCCACATCCAATTCCAAGAGACCTAAGGGAGATTTCTAGGGCAGCTGTGCCATTTGTAACCGCAACTCCGTATTTAGCATGCTGGTAAGCTGCGAACCTCCTCTCAAACTCCTCTTTCCGTTTACCTCTTACACCCCAAAAACCGCTTTCCAACACTTCTTTTAGAGCTTTCAGCTCTCTACTATCAAACACCGGCCATTTTGGAAACGGTTTCTCCCTTACCGGCTTTCCCCCTTTAAGGGCAAGCTTAGCCAATGAATCCTCCACCCTAAGACTTAATAAAAGAGTTCTATGACTCTACATTTAAAATTAACTTTTAATTTTTTATCTGCTTCTAAGCGAAAAGGAAGGATTAATTTCTTATTTTTGCAAAAGAAATATAATTGCAAGAGAATATGCGATTCATTGGTGTTTAGATATGGTTGAGGACATTATTGAAGTTTTAAAAAACTATAAGATTATTGATTTATCCGCTAAGGTTCAGCCCAACATCCTGAAGGTTAATGGCGAGTATATACGTGGAGATCAAATCAGAAGGTTCAATCTACATCAGTTCATAAATGCTGAGGATAAAACGTTCATGCATTTCATCGAAGCTGAATCCCACATCGGCACTCACGTTGAGGGGCCTTCACATCTTCGAGACGAGCTTAAATCATGCGCGGAAATCCCGCTCGAAAGATTCATGGGAGAAGCAATAGTTCTAAAGTTTGAGGCGGACACTCCCATAAAACCTGAACATCTTAAGAAAGTTAAAGAGGATGACATAGTGCTTATGTGGAGTCCCGGAGGCGCGTACATAACATCTGAAGCAGCTGAGTTTCTTGCTAGAAAACATATAAAGATGTTAGGTGTTCAGAATGTTCACCCGGAGGAACCAGGCCCGCAGAAGCTAATAACTCACATAAACCTCCTAGAAAATGACATACCTATCATTGAGGGACTAGTTAATTTAGATAAAATTAATAGTGAAAGGGTGTTCTTTATAGG
>JAGGZB010000131.1 GCA_021162225.1 Candidatus Bathyarchaeota archaeon
AACTTCCTTATAAAAGTGGTGGGTCGTTAAATTTTATTTATATGGTAGCGGGGGGTCGATTTGAACGACCGATCTCTGGGTTATGAGCCCAGCGGGTTAACCTAGCTACCCCACCCCGCTTTTCATAGATGTTTTTCTATCTATTTTATTTTTGAATATATGCTGGAATAAAAAAGTTGCGAATTTGCATGGCTTGTTATGTCTGAACTATGGATTTTATGTGCCGCTCGATATGCTTCGAGATTGTCTGGTAAAATTCTTCTTCGTTATCGATTAGAACCTTTCTGATACGGTCGCGGAAGAGCCATTCTCCATCTTTTGTCTTTGCTGTTAGAACCGAGCCGTATGTGACATGCAACATTTGTCTTCCAAACTTGTCGTTGAGGTATGTCTCCTCAAGGTTTTTATCCGGAACATTATCGATTAGAGGGATAGCTGAGAGGTCGGTGCTGAGATGATACGTTTTCTTATCTTCCTCGAAGTGTTTAATGCTATAACGTACGATTTCACGGAACAGCTGCGGGTCATGTCTAGCTATGATGCGTAACGATTCTAAATAGCTCGTTCCAGACGTCTTCAAGTGGATTATGTCTTTGGCGTATCTGCCCAGAATGGGATAGATTGAAAACTTATCGCTTCCAGAATGGATGCTGAGCTTGTATGACCCAAGCCTTCTTGCTATTAATACATGCTGCTGGAATGTTTTCTCGAACTCTTTGAGGTCGCCGATGTAATCTATTGCTTTCTCGAATATGCCCACAAACCTTAAGGCTAATCCCTGAATCCGCACATTTAGCCTCTTAAACTCTAGAGATATGAACAGGTGTTCAAGAAGGCTGGTCGGTGTGTCTGTCTCGTCTACGGATACCTCTAAGTCATATTGTTTATCCTTAAACAGATCATCCAGTAGGCGCTTTAACCTCAAAGTGTGAGCAATAGCAGCTGAGTATTTAACTGCTGCCCGTAGGAGGTCTTCCTCTGAGAATGCAAGTCTCAGAACGTGTCTCCCATCTTCCGATTCTATCTTAAATTCCTTTCCAAGATACATTTTTAAAATATCCTTTCCGCTACATGCCAATTCTCTCCAAGGTAGATTATCAAATCTTCTTCTAAGCTCTTTCAAGTCATACTTATCTGCTTCATCATCAACATAGTCTGAAGGGTCGATAGTGTACATTGTGAATCCGGCTTCAAAACATGCCTTCACATCCTCCTCCGTTTTTAAATGATCCGCGTCGGCGGCGAACCCGTCACGGTATCCTTCTTGAAAGACAGCCCAAGACACATCGTTTATCACATCTTCGGGAGATCTCAAGGTACGTTTCATTTCGCGGATAGACTGTTGCGCCAGAACTGGAAATATTCCGAATTTGCGTGCAGCTCGAATATGTCCGGGAGTCGATAAGCCGATGCGGTCTCCCATTCCCATCGCGGGAGTTAGGCCCATCACGCGTGGCTTGGTGAAGGGAAATCGTCTACGTAACTCCGCTGCGTTTCTGCCATTACAGGGGCAGATCTTATAGTTTAGAACGTTATCTAGCCTTCCTTTCTCTTCGACGATGAAGCCTTTATATACCTCTTCATTGCTACCTGATTGGTACACTATAACGAGTTTTTTGTCGTATCCTTCACGAATCAGAAAGAAGATCGCATTATCCTTCTCGGTTACGGATGATTCATAAATTTTTATTGAGCGTCCTCGACGTTTAAAACTCTCTTTAAAGGCTTGTATAACTCTCATTAATGGTCTTCCTCCACAGGGCGGGCGTCTGGACTCCTAAAGAAGAGATTATGTAATACTCTATTATGCTTTTGTGTTAGCTGCGTATCCATGATCGTGTATGAAAGCCTTTTTATCTCTATGCGGATAATTAGGAGTTGTGGACTCACCGGGTTGATCTTGATGAAGGGAAGAATATTCATATTGATGGGCTCCAAAAGTGATCTTCAATTCGCAAAGAGGATAGGCAACTTCATAGATGGTGAGGGCTTCAATGTCGAGTATGAGTATGCTGTCTCCTCGGCTCATAGGACTCCGGATGTTCTAGTGGAGAAGATTAGAAGGCTTGAGGAGGATGGGAACCGCGTAGTCATCATAACGGTTGCTGGACTCTCAGATGCTCTTTCAGGAGCTGCCGCTGGACTTTCAACATGTCCTGTTATAGCTTGTCCACCTGATATCGACAGATATGGATTCGCGAAGATGTTTTCTTCGGTGATTACCCCGACTGGTGTTCCAGTAATGCTTGTTGCAAGACCCGAAAATGCCGCTTTGGCGGCTGTTAAGATCCTAGCTCTCTCTGACCCTTCGCTTCAGCAAGCTGTTCGCAGATACATTAGTAAAAAGAGGCGGGAAGTTATTGAGGCTGACGAGGAGGTAAGCAAAAAATAGGGAGGCTTTCTCTATATGAAGATAGACGTTAAAGATGTTGTTCTCCAGACTAATCTTCCACACCCGCTTGTTAAGAGGGGAAAAGTGAGGGATATATACGAAGTTAACGGAGATCTCCTGATAGTTTCAACTGATAGGATCTCGGCTTTCGATGTGGTTCTACCGAATGGTATCCCGTATAAGGGTGAGGCTCTCAATCTTCTCTCGGCTTACTGGTTCAACGAGACAAAGCGTATATTTCCGAATCATCTCTTGGAGATAGTTGATTCACGCTCTGTGCTTGTTAGAAGAGCGGATCCAATAAAGATCGAGTTCGTAGTTAGAGGCTACCTTTACGGCTCGGCTTGGGAAAAATATAGAAGAGGCAAGGATATCTGTGGTATAAAGCTCCCTGCAGGGCTGAAGAAGGCTGAAAAGCTTCCGGAGCCCATATTGACGCCGACTACAAAGGCTGAGGTTGGACATGATGTTGAGATAACGCGTGATGATGTAGTTAGGATGATCGGAAAAGACTTAGCCGAGGAGATTGAAGAGGCGAGCTTAAAAATATACGAGTCAGCCGTCAAGAAGGCTGAGGCTAGAGGCATAATCATAGCTGACACAAAGTTTG
>JAGGZB010000079.1 GCA_021162225.1 Candidatus Bathyarchaeota archaeon
ATCTTATGGATATGAAGGTATCTTGACGGCGGTAACACGTGATCCTCCGGGAATATGGCTTTCAGAAGGTAAAGCAACGGTTCTTAGATCGACTATTGCCCAGCCTATTCCCCAAGTTGTAAGTAAAATTGATCGGAGTGAAGTTTTCATAAATCTCAACTCTGTTCATCGCATAGAAATCCTTCACGATTAAAGACTAATAATTGGTTAGGATTAGAAGTCTGATCTTGATCTTCTTGCATTTGTAAGTCCACATTTTGTAAATTTGATCCTGAATGTTTAGGCTACTACATTTTAAGAGCGACGAGACTATTAGAATCGCTGGGGTGTTTTTTATGGGGCTAAAATATTTAGCACTGCTAGAGTTGCGTAGATGGCTTCCTCCGTTCGAACAGTCTCTACGCCTTGATCCGGAATCGTGTTGATGATAAAGTGTGCTACATCCTCAAGTCTGATATTTTCTTGTTTGATGATTTCTTGGAGTCCTTGAGTTGGGGAGCCAAAGGCAATAAGAACTTTGCTGGATCTCTTCCAGCGTTTAAGCAATCTATCAATAACTTCCATCACGGGTTCGCCGCGTCGAGACGTAGCAATGACCAAGTCGTATTCTCGGTTTTTCAAGATGCTGCCTAGAGGAAAACTGGATTTCTTAACCCTGTAGCCCCAGTAGAACTTCACCCTATCAGGATTAGTTATTTCGCCGATCAATTCTCTGCCTTTCTCTTTTATCGTGACTGTTACTCTAGAGTTAACCTTCATTCGTACACCGGGAGCCAGAAGCGGTCTTTCCACACCTATGTCTATATAAACTCCTTTTTTACCCGATGAAATTACTACCCCCTCACGGCATTCTCCTATCTTTAAATTTTTCTCCTTATTTTTAGTTGGATGATGAGGCGTTCTCAGAGGAGGCAAGATTCCAACATATCGAAGTTCAGGTCTAATCTTGAATAATCGTTTTCTCAAATACTGCGGTGTCTCCATATATGAAAGAATCATCTTGATTAGATCTGCGTCCCTTGTTTGATTCCGGTTGAGAACATCCGGATAAATTAATACTTCATCCACGCGAAAGATTGCTAATGCTCGCCCAACAAGTCCTATCCTAAGCGTCTTTTCTCTCAAATGTGGAATATCAGATGTAAAGGATGCAGGGATGGCGACTGAAATCCTTACTTGTCTTTTTAAAGGATAGATGGACTGCACGATTACCGCCGTGTTAGGGGCATCTGATTATCAGAATAATCTTTGAAAAGATAATGTTTTTTGCTAGAATGAAAATTTTCGCTTACTATCCGGGCTTTGAAAAGCTCGGAACTTTAAAATCGATTTTGATGTGTTTCTTCTTCGAAAAATATTTTCGTTATTTTTGGCCGCTCTGAAGAGTAAATCTTTATAGCATGTAGATATACTGATCTATAATAAGGCATTCCATATATGGTTTGCCGCTTATCTCGCTAGACTTTCACTCGGTAAATGCACGCTTATAGCTTGGGAGGGATTTGATGGAAAAAGAGGAAGAACTACTGGAATTATCCGCTAAATACAAAGATATGGAATTAAGATTCAAGGGTAAACCCGACGACGTTATCAGGTCTCTCTTGAAGTTTGTTCAGCGGATTCTTCCAGCGTATGATCTAGCTTCGAAACTTATCTTAACGGTCGATTTAGAAGATCTTCTAAAGCGCTTAGAGGGTATAATAGCTTTTGCACCTGAAGGTTTAGTTGTCACTGTTCCGAGGGAGAAGATCGGCGGAGAGAAGGACGCCATATTACTTCACCTTGTTAAAGCGTATGTTGGATGTAAGACTGGAAGGCTAGAGAAAGATTCGCTAGCAACGGTTGAGATTGCCTCGTTAACTGGTGGGAAATCAAGCACTATTACGGCTCGCCTAAGTGAATTAGTTAATTTAGGCTGGGTTGAAAGAGTCGGGCGTGGAGAATACAGAATAACAACTTTAGGAATCCGCAATTTTATTGATGAGGTTTTGCCGAAGATAGAGCGTGGGGAAAGAGTATAGTTGAAGGAATCTGAGAAAGTAAAGGTTCATATCGAGATTGGCGATGCTAGAGCGAATTTCGAGGGAGACGTGGATCAAGTCTTCGAGTTAGCCGCAAGGTTTCTGACGCAGATATGCCCTAGTTTGAAGGTTCTTCGAAGACTAATTTATACGCCAGATATAACAAAGCTTGCGGAGAAAATTGGGGGACTCGTCGAAATATCTCCTGAAGGGCCAATTATGCTATTTAATTTTGATGTTCCCACGAGAGATGCCGTATGTCTTATTCTTCTTGGAGCATACTTAGGAAAAGTCTTGGGTATTCTTGGTAAGGATTCTATCTCGTCGAGAGATCTTGCCAGAATAATTGGGAAAGCGCGTAAAACCGTATCTAACGAAATGCCTCGTCTTATCTCTGAAGGTGTGGTTGAAAGAACATCAGAAGGAGAATATCGTCTCACAATCTTGGGCATAAAGAAAACCGAGAAGATAATTGAACGCTACAAGAAATAGATCCATCGACTTGCTTCTTATTTTTACAGTAATCTGTCGATTGCTTCAACTAGCTCCTCCGGCTTGTCAAGATCAACCCCTATGAATGGAATGTGCATCCCCCTCTTTTTGAGGCTTTCATTAAGCATACTGATGAAGACTCCTTCTTCTTCGATGTATCTCTTAAGAGATCCTTTCCTGATAGGCGTGCATTTTACTCCACACGTAGGTGATCTCTCAACACCTACTACTGCTAGAATTTTAATGCGGGGTTCCCTGGCGTTTTTGACTAGATGCATTAATTCTTCAGCGGCTTCTTCAGCAAGTTTTTTGCAGTGTTCCCGAAATCCGGGCAATTTTAAGTATTCGTCTTTTGTTCTGGGCGGTCTTGGATTGCCGCAAAATGTGAATTCTGGACATGGTAGCTGTATAATGCCTATTCCTAAACGTGCTGCCATATTGAGGATCTGAATGGTCACTCCGCGGTTTTTCTCTATTGGCTTTCCCTTCTGCCACCATCTTGTTGATCGGTTAAGTATGCAATGAGAAAGCGCTAGAACCGGCATCTCATGCATATTTCTCCCTCATTATTTTTTAGTGCTGAATTTATGTTTTTGGAGGGCGTTTCTGGACATAAACATATCTTCGAGGCCTACCCTCACGTGTGAGTATTCCATCCCTAACTAAATCGAGTAATACATGGGCTACTGCTGTTCGATCATAGTGGTAACCTATCCTAGTCATCTCTTCATGTACTTGGCTTAGTGATCGCGGCTCAGTGAAGAATCCTTCTCTCCAAAGTCTCTCCAGAATTCCTCTGCATGTTTCAGCCCTCTCAGCCTGATAAGTTGCTTCTCTGATCATCGGAATCGGCATTTTTGCATGTTCGGTTATGGTGGAAAGAACTTTATCGACAACTCTCTGTATCTGATCCTCTCGGCATTCTATCTCAAATTCGATATTTCCTACTCTCATTTTTATGTGGACTTTGGTTTCTTCTTCAGATCGTTTATTATTCTCCAATTTTTTCACGTTTGATATTGTTTTCTGAGTGTGGTTATTGATTTTTGTTGTGCATTTTGCGCATGCGCAACATTTATATAGGAATAACTCTCAACTATTCTTTCGAGTTGATGAATATTGTTGATTGGGCAATTACATTATGAAACAACACCAAAATATAGCTTTCTACAATCTCTCAGGAATGTAGAGATCTCAAAAAGGATAGTGGAGCTAAGCCTTAACTCAATGCACACAATAAAGGGGAGGATCTTCAAGGTAAGTAATGAGGAATTAGCAAATTTCTTTATTGAGCATATGGATAGTGAAGATCAATTGCCGACTAAAGATGGAATGCTCTCAGCATTAATAATGCCCCTAAGAGCCATTCGTGATGGGACACCAATAATAGGAATAGACGTTTCAAGTATAAAAATCGGCGTCACCGATGCTGGAGTCATATACGCTGTAAGAGGAACAATCGTACTTAAGATAAATAATCACTACAGGTACATCCGCTATGGGCCGCTTCCTTTTCACATAACAAAAGAGAATATTCATGAGATATTCGGTGAGCTGAGCAGAGACTTATCCCTAAGATTTAATTTCTTCTCCTACATAGACCCTCAAATACAGCTATGTAATATCATAGAAAAATGGTTACGGGCATATGTTTCCCATCTTGTAAAGAGAAGCATAATTCTATGGGATGGTTCCTTAACTGCGGGAACACCAGGAAACCCCACAGCTGATCTCTCAAGAATGCTTAGAATAGCTAGAGAAAACTCTAATGTAGTCATGGGAATCTCCAAGGACACAAGTCTCAAGTTTATTAGATGGGGGATGACGGATTTGCTTAATGGATACAAGCCACCTTATCTTTTTGAAATAAGATCTGCTTCTTTCTCACACACCAGTTCCCTGCGGCTTCTGGGGAGAATTTATGTGGCGAAGCTAGCAAAGGGAGGTTGTGCTTTCCGTTTAGATATTGACAAAGCCATTCCTAGAGACGAAGGTATAGTAGCGGTTGAGAAGCTTATAGGCAATGAGACGCTCTATCAAGGCTATCCCGAAACCCTGCGTTTAGCACATATATACTCTACATTCACGGCGAGTGACGTCATAGGAATACAAAGGTTGCTTATTAAGAAATATGGGCTTAAACTCATTGCGCATAACAACATGCATAGAACTCTCTTTGGACCCTACGGAGCAAGGCTCGAGGATTGAAGTAAATGAGGCTCTTCAAGAAGACTGGCAACACCATGCATATTTTATGCTTTCCAGATGAAGAGGTTGAGAAGGGAGAATATTTAATCATAAAGGACGAGAGAGCTCGCAAGTCGATGATTGTTCAAGTGATAGATATTGAATTTGCAAACGTACCCGGCGTAATGGAGGAGATACTTCGTTCTTCAGGCATTGAAGAGTTCGTTGAAGGCGAAGATAATGATCCATTAGATGTCGCGTCGCATATACTATACATACAAGATGCTCGTCTGCTTATATGTAAGGTTCACGGAACTATAGTTAACGGTGAGCTTATACCCGAGAGTTCGTGGCTTCCCTCAAGAACGCATTCAACAATACGCAAGATCCCGACCGAGTCGCTTGTGAAGCTAGCTAATATTGGAGGAAGCCTTCCGATAATGATTGGGAAAACGCGGGATTCCTTTCCGCTGGCTATTGATGCTCGTCAGCTAGATGGTCGATTAAGCATAATCACAGGTAAAAAAGGAACAGGTAAATCGCATCTCTCAAAGATACTCGCCTTGGGTCTTGTTGACTACGGCGCGACTGTTGTAATTCTAGACCTTAACGGAGAATACACTAATCTTGGATATAGCTTGGATGGGTCGAAAAACAAATATTACGATAAGATTCACGTTTTATCTCCTGGTAAAACCTTCAAGGTAACCCTATACCAGACTAATCTCTACGTGATCATGAGAACGCTTGTATATGCCCTGGGGCTTCCGGGAACATCAGCTCGCGAGTTCCGCCGCATATGGAAGTTTCTTGAAAAAACGGGAAGATTGACACTTCATGATCTTGGAGAGGCCATACAAAACTGGAAATGTAATCAACATGTTAAAGACGCATTATATTCACGGTATTCAGCGCTCGTTAATTCTGGATTCTTCACTGATAACATGGCTGAGGCGACAGATTTTGAAAAGTTGCTCCGCAAAACTGAAAGGAACGGCGGGGGAATAATAGTAATAGATCTAAGTGACACTTCACCCTCGGATCGTCAAATAGTTGTGGAATATGTTCTCGCAAAGATTCAAGAGACACTTTCTCAGTGGAAGATAAGAGCGGTCTTCCTATTCGCCGAGGAAGCTCATCTCTACTTAAAGGAGACCTACTGGGACGATATAGTCACAAGAATGCGACATTTTGGACTCTTCACAACTTTCATAACGAACCAGCCGAACACAATACATGAGAATATCTATCGCCAAGCTGACAATATCTTTCTTTTAAATTTCGTTAATGAGCATGATCTTCAGATAATCTCTAGGGCAGCAAGGGCGGATGCTGAGACTGTAACCTCAATTGTACGTGATTTGCCTCCTCATCACTGCCTCTTACTGGGAAAAGTGGTGAAAGATTTCCCGATGATAGTGAAGATTAGATCTTTAGATGTAAAGACAATGGGTCAGACGAGGTTCTTCTTTACAGAAAAAAGGGAAGGCTCGAATTTTTAGATATCTATTTACGTTTTTCCTAGTATACTGAGACTTTCTCAACTCCCTTAACTTTTAGGAGCCTTGGAATAATCTCTCCGGGGATCTTCTTTTCAGCTATTAATACAAGCTTCGGCTCCGGAGTTAGTTCAGGGTCATCGACGATTGCTTGTCTTATGCTAATCTCCTTTTCAGCCAACAAGGAGGCCGAACCTGCTAGAATTCCAGGCATCCGCGCGTCAACAGGGGTTATCTCAATAACTCCAAAATTTAGGTATCTAGCGACTTCCTTAAGCGAAGCTCCTGCTGGCTTCAAGTTTCTGAAAATCTCTTTGATATCTGGATTTCGCTCAATCATTCTTATTGTGCGAATTACTGTTCTTCTATCGACTCCTGCAACACGGCTTATTTCAGTTATTGGAATCAAGATCTTATCGCAGTAGATCTTCCCGTTTCTTATGCTGAATCCGTACTGGATAAGTATTCTCGCAACATTAAGTCTCTCAGGGTAACCTTTCAAGCATTCCGCTACTTTCTTCCACATTTTTAGACGCCTAAAAATCCAATTATCTGCTTATTATCTTTCCCTTTTTAGATTTTAATTTATCCCGATGCTACCTAAAGATTCTAGCTGAATAACACTCGCTTAAGGGTTTCCAGACTTATAGTTGCTATTCTTTGCGGACCCGGAGAGAAATCAAAGACTTCAACAGATATGAAACCTTTGTAGCCTATTTCCTTTAAAGCATTTATTATCTGCTTAAAATCCACATTTCCAAATCCAGGTCCCAACATATTGTCGTCATTGGCATGAAAATGAACAAGGTAGTCTTTACTTATCCTTATGATGTCGGGCAAGGGTCTTCTCTCATCAAGCATGCTGTACACGTCTAAGTTAAGCCTAAAGTTTGTATGGTCGATCTTTTCTATTAACCGTATAGCCTCTTCTGCAGTGTTTATAAAATTCGTTAATGATCTAGCTAGAGGCTCAAACGCTATTATAACGTCATAATCCTCAGCGAACTCGCTACATGCTGAAAATATTTCTTCAGCATACCTCCAAGCCTTTTCCCGAGATATTCCTTTCGGAACATTTCTTTGATTGGGAGATCCAAAAACCATGATTTTTCCGCCAATATTGCTTGTGAATTTCACAAGATCGCAAAGATAGCGTTCTGTACGTTTTCTCACGTTTTCACTGGGATGAGTAATATGAAGTCCTTTAGGACCTCTGAGAAGCCAGTGGGTTCCAACGATCTCCAAGCCATATGAAGAGGCTATATTTTTTATCTCTTCACA
Source organism: Candidatus Bathyarchaeota archaeon (assembly GCA_021162225.1). Taxonomy (GTDB): domain Archaea; phylum Thermoproteota; class Bathyarchaeia; order Bathyarchaeales; family DTEX01; genus B63. The sequence goes on from JAGGZB010000079.1 coordinate 7,481, forward strand.
TTTCTTTCTACTTATATTCCTAATATCATCCGATATTGTGAATGGAGCTATCTCCACACCTTCATAGCCTATCTTAGAGACAAATCTAAAAACTTCCTCTATCTCCCATCCCCTAAAAATCTCGTTGCATATGGAGATCTTCATACGGATTCCCCCAAACTACGCCATCTTGAAATAGTTTATATTAATCCATAATAATACTACGGTTTGGAGAGGATCTATGAGTGTCCCACTAGAAAGAATAGATGAATATACTTGGCGTATTCCTAAAAAGTTTAAGCGTGGAATGCGTGTTCCTGGAATGGTCTTCGCTCATGAAGAATTGCTTTCAAAGATGAAGACCGACCGAACATTGATTCAATGCGCGAATGTAGCGCATCTTCCCGGAATTTATAAGTATGCGATAACCCTGCCAGATGGA
>JAGGZB010000071.1 GCA_021162225.1 Candidatus Bathyarchaeota archaeon
ATTAGAATTGAAACCGACTTCGGATCTTTGCATCCTTCTATGAAGACCATTTTGTCGTCGCCTATCTTTCTTTCCTCGACGAGCTCGGCGTATCCGAGGTCTTCAGGCTTCAGGTCGTCTAGGTTTGTGACTATTCTTCCGCCGGTTGCGCGTGAGAGCTTCTCCATATCGGATTCTTTAGCTCTGCGAACTGCGAGTATTCCTTTCTTCGCGAGGAAGTGCTGAGCCATATCATCGATGCCCTTCTGGCATATGAGAACGTTCGCGCCGGCCTTCGCAACCTTCTCAACCATCTCTTTGAGTATGGATGTTTCTTGATCAAGGAAAGCTTTCATCTGTGAGGGGTCACGTATCCTTATCTCTGCGCTGAACTCTGTCTTCTCAACCTCCAATGGACAGTTTAGAAGAGCTATCTTAGCATTCTCAACGCGCTTAGGCATGCCTGAATGAACAACTTCCTTGTCGAGTATTATGCCTCTAACAAGCTCGGTGTCGTGAAGGCTCTTTCCTTCCTTCTTGATTATCTGAACATTGTCTACGTCGGCGACCCAGCGGTCTCCGCGTTTCTCAGCTATTTGCTTTATGGCTTCAATAGCTATCTCCGCCAAATGTTCTCTAGCTGTCCCTACAGCTTTGCTACCCATCGCTGTTATTGCAACTCTCTTGAGCGTCTCTTTATCGTCGAGATCAACTGGCACGCTGATCTTCTCTAGAACTTCCATTGCCTTTTTAGTTGCTTTTCGATACCCGCTGACTATTACTGTTGGATGTATATTTTGATCAAGCAGCTCCTCAGCCTTTTTAAGTAGCTCACCTGCCAAAACAACTGATGTTGTTGTTCCGTCTCCGACCTCGTCGTCTTGGGTCTTGGCGACCTCAACCATCATCTTAGCCGCCGGATGTTCAACCTCGATCTCATCAAGTATTGCGGCTCCATCATTAGTAATCGTGATGTCGCCTAGACTGTCGACAAGCATCTTATCCATGCCACGCGGCCCGAGCGTCGACCTTATTGCCTCAGCTATGACCCTCGCGGCCATAATGTTATTACGCTGGGCTTCTCTTCCTCTGCTTCTGGAAGTTCCTTCTTTGAGAATGAGTATAGGCTGACCCGACTGAGTCTGTGCTAAGTACGCCATACTTCATCATCCTCTTTGAAGATGATCTGTCTTCAATAAATAAACTAAAAATATATAAGTTTTACTAGAAAAATAAATTGTGAACATGTCGACTAAACATAGTCGTGATGACCTATGACGGCTCTGTTTGAGGGAACATTAGCTGAATATAGAATATTCGATATAAGAATATTGCCTACAATAGACTACGAAAGCGATCTCGAATGGATATGCAAGAGCTTCGGCTTTCTAGAGCCGAGAGACAAAAAGAAGACAGCCTATCGAATCTTCAAGGAGATAATCGAGGCTGCTCGAGATAACAAGGGATTGACAAGCGATGAACTTGCTCAGAAGCTCAATCTAACAAGAGGCACCATAATTCACCACTTAAACAAGATGATAAAGAGCGGCTTAGTGATCCATCAAGAAGGACAATACAAACTCAGGGGAAGAAGTCTAGCAAATACTGTTGAGGAAATAGAACGAGATATTCATCGTGTGTTCGAGAATATTCATAAAGTAGCGGAGACTATCGATAATACGTTAGGTTTATTCTTTAGGCAAGAGGTTTCCCGCAAAAGGAGCATTTAGCCCACTAAAAGTTCATAGAGAGAAAAGCCACCGAATAACAACTGAAATTACTTCTCCGCCTACTGGAGCGTCTCGGATCCTTTCTCCCGACAAGTACAAGCGCCGTCTCCGCCTATCTTTATCTCTCGCCTTAATAATACTTAAGTAGTATGTATGAGTCATCCTGAAGAGGAATAGTAGCAATTTGGCGCTAAGATTTATAGAAGGATCTCTGACATGACCTGCAGGATCAAGATCTACGAGAATCCAAACCTTAAGAATCCAATACTCCTAGAAGGACTTCCAGGAATAGGTCTTGTAGCCAACATAGCAGTTGCTTTTCTGATAAAGAAGCTAGAAGCAAGAGTCCTCTGCGAGTTTAAGTCAACAGCTTTTCCGAACATCTCAGTCGTAGAAGAAACAGGAATTCTGAAATCGCCCTTTTGCCGTTTATACTATTATCAAGGAAGAAGATGTGAAGAGCGTGATCTTCTTCTCTTATATGGTAATACTCAAGCAGTAACGCGGCAGGGACAGTATGAACTCTGCGACGCTGTTCTAAAGGTATCTAAAAAATTCGGATGCAAATATGTTATAACCTTAGGAGGATATAGGCCGGGGAGAAGAGTTGAGAGACCGAATCTTTACTATGCATCCTCAGACGAAGAAACTGCGGAGACGGCGAAGTCTCTAGGTGCGAAGATCCTCGGTGGACAAATATATGGCGCGGCTGGGCTTCTCATAGCTCTAGCAAAGCTACATGGAATGCAGGGATTCTGCCTACTAGCGGAAACCTCTGGCGACCATCTGGACGCGTTAGCCGCCCGAGAAGTGCTAAGAGCGACCCTTAAAATTCTGGGTTTGAAACTTAATGTTGAGGATCTAAGAAACCCTGAAAAATTAGCAGACTTTCTCTCTCCCTTCGACTTTGGAGTTTTAGCAAGAAAAGAAATTCTCAGGCCTAGACCGGCATGGTTCATTTAGAATATAAAACTTTTCTATTTTCTTGTTTATATGCAGATTGTGATTTCTCAACTGGCGGAATCCGATGGGACAAACTAGATAAGCATACTAGGCGATCAGCACTTGGGGTTCTTTGAGAGTAGTATTAGTTGGCGCCGAGAGTCACGTCTTAGTCGCCTTGGAAAAGATAAAGATGCTGGCTTTTTCAAGGCACTCTTCTCGATCCGCCTACAAGGCTTCTTAAAGATGGACAAGAGGAATAATTGATGAAATATTTAGGGTCAAAGCTAAATATCTGCTCAGACTTAAGTAAAGAAACATGAGATGGTCAACATCGATAATTATAAAAAAAGGGAAAATACAATTTGACAAAAAAGTAGAGATTACTTTTTTTGCATTTCCTGCAGAAACTGCATGTATACTCTTTGAACCCTCTCTGCAGCTGGACCTGAACCCTCAACTACTCCTTTTTCCGTAACTTTCACTCTGTCCATAACCCATATGAAACCTTCTTTTTCATATA
>JAGGZB010000128.1 GCA_021162225.1 Candidatus Bathyarchaeota archaeon
ATATGATGGATTAGACTTCAAGACTACGAAGCAGGCACTCCAAGAGTTCATGTTCAACATGAATGTTCCAACAAGGGTTGGCTTCCAGACTCCTTTCACAAACATAACCCTAGACTTGGAAGTTCCAAAGTTTATGGAGAACGAGCCAGTTATAGTCGGCGGGAAGATCTTGGATGAAACTTATGGAGACTTCCAAGAAGAGATGGATATCTTCAATAAGGCTCTAGCTGAAGTTATGCTTGAAGGAGACGCTGTGGGCAGAGTCTTCACATTCCCGATACCGACGATAAATATCACGAAGGAGTTTGATTGGGAGAGCCCGGTTCATCGGAAAATATTCGAGACATCAGCTAAGTATGGAGTTCCATATTTTGCAAACTTCATAAATAGTGACATGAAGCCTGAGGACGTTAGGAGCATGTGTTGCCATCTCCGCCTTGATAAGAGGGAGCTGAAGAAGCGTGGAGGCGGCCTCTTCGGCGCGAATCCACTAACTGGGAGCATAGGTGTGGTTACGATAAATATGCCTCGCATCGGCTATCTATCAAAGGATGAAACAGAATTCTTCGAGAGGCTTGATTACTTGATGGAGCTAGCTAAGGAAGCGCTGGAAATAAAGAGGAGATGGCTTGAAAGGTTCACAGAGATGGGGCTATATCCATACTCAAAGTTTTATCTGCGCAGAATAAAGGAGGGATTCGGCGAGTACTGGAAGAATCACTTCAATACGATAGGCCTCGTAGGCATGAATGAGGCCTGCTTAAACTTCCTCGGATGTACAATAGGAGATAAGGATGGACTGGACTTCGCCATTCGAGTACTAGACTACATGAGGAATAGGCTACAGGACTTCCAAGAGGAGACTGGGAATATATACAATTTAGAAGCCACGCCGGCTGAGGGGTCATCCTACAGATTGGCTAGGATAGACAAGAAGAAGTATCCAGACATAATCGTCGCGAATAATGAGGAGGTTAAGAAGGGAGCAGCACCCTACTACACAAACTCCACGCAGCTCCCGGTTTACTTCACAGATGATCTTTGGGAGGCTTTAGAGCTTCAAGATCCCTTACAGGTTAGGTATACTGGCGGAACAGTATTTCACATATGGCTTGGCGAGAGCAATCCCCCCGTAGAATCAGTAATAGCCCTCGTGAGGAAAGTATGCGAGAACTTTCGGCTTCCATACTTCACGCTTACGCCTACGTTCAGTATATGCCCGATCCACGGATACATCCCCGGAGAGCACCACTTCTGCCCGAGGTGTGAAGCCGAGGGAAGGAAGACCCTATGTGAAGTGTACTCTAGGGCTGTAGGATACTTGAGACCCGTAGATCAGTGGAATGAGGGAAAGCAGGAAGAGTTTAAGCAGAGGGCTAAGTTCGATAAGGCGCTTTTTTCTCCATAGTGTAAAGAGAGTGCTGGAAGAATGAGAATAGGCGGTTTTCAGAAGCTAAGTCTCCTTGATTATCCGGGTAAGTTATCGGCGATAGTCTTCACTATCGGATGTAACTTTAGATGTCCATTTTGCTATGTTCCTCATCTAGTTCTCCCCGAGGTTATAAAAAAGTCAGGGGAGGTGCCCGTTAATTATGTCCTCTCATATCTTGAGAAGAGAAGGAACCTGATAGACGCCGTTGTCATAACTGGAGGCGAACCAACAATACATAACGACTTGCCAGTTTTTATTAGAAAACTGAAGTCTATGGGCTTCCTCGTAGCATTAGAGACTAATGGAAGCAATTTTGGAATGCTCCGGCAGCTAATAGATGACAAGCTTATAGATTATGTTGAGATAGATATAAAGGCCCCCCTCACATTTGAGAAGTATAACCGAGCAGTTGGGAATGTTTTAACTCCAAAGATCTTCGAGAACGTTAAGTCGTCGGTGAATCTGCTTCTGAAATCCAGCATTGACTATGAGTTTCGAACAACCCTCGTGAAGGAACTTCATACAAAGGATGATATACTGGAGATCTGCAGAAGCATCCGAGGAGCTAGGAGATATTATCTGCAGAATCTTAAGAGAACAGGCTTCTTCGTCGGAGGAAAGGAACTAACATCATTTAATGAAGAAGAGATTATGGAGATTCTGAATGAGGGAAGGAAAATAGTAAATGTAATTTATAGGGAATAATCTTCTTTCTAAATATAGAAGCGTCGCGTTATCTGGGCAAAAACGCTATGAAGAACCTAAAAATCGCTTTCACGGCGGCTCTGCTGCTTTGTTCTGCTCTGTCTCTGTATTTTCTCTTCTTCCCTATCCACGAAGGAGCTCCTCCGACGCATAAGATCTCTAAGATGGGCTATGTCGAATACGCCAATGTGACCGTTCTTGTCGATAATAATCCCTACTCGGATCTGGTATCCCCTTGGGGCATAAGTCTTTACCTCGAGACTAAAGGCCTACGAATACTCTTCGATGCCGGGCCTGACCCTGAAGCCTTAAGGATCAACGCTGAGAGGCTCGGTATAAATCTGAGACTGTTAGATTTCATCGTGATCTCACATGAGCACGGCGATCATGTACTCGGTCTTGAATACATCGCTGAGCTTAATAGGAATTTAACGGTCTACGTTCCCAAGCACATGAGTGTTTTATGCAAGGTTTGGATTAAGAAGCTCGGCTTTAAGGTTGTGGAGATAAGCGCGACAAAAGTGATTGATGAGGGAGTAGCCATAATCGGAGAGCTCTATGGACCCCCCTATGAACAAGCTCTAGCCGTGAATGTTAAGGATCTCGGATTGATAATCTTGGTTGGATGCAGTCACCCTGGAGTTGACAAGATAGTTGCAAAGGCTGCGGACGATCTGAATTGTGAACCATATGCGGTGATAGGTGGTTTTCATCTCTCAGGAGCGAGCTCGGAGAAGATGAAGAATATAGCTAGAAACCTCATGCACTCCGGGCTGAGGAGGGTCTATCCCTTACATTGTAGCGGTGAGGGTTTTAGAAGACTCTTTGAAGAGGAATATCCTGAAGCCTATGGCGACGGACACGTTGGGTCAATATTCTCATTTAGTGAAGCAGAGACTTGAATAATGCTACATATTATTCTCCAAGTAAACATCTAAAAATTTATGCGAATCCTCACATCTCTTTATGGATTATGTTCAGAATAGGCATCGATGTTGGCGGTACTTTCACAGACCTCGTCGCAGCTGATGATGATGGAAATATAATCAACATAAAGGGACCGAGCGTTCCGAGGAAACCAGAGATCGGCGTAATCGAAGTATTCAAGCTCTTCTTGAAAGCGAACGAGCCGTCAAGCATTTCAATAGTCTCTCACGCCACGACGATAGCGACTAACGCCCTGTTCGGGCAGCTTGAACTAGAGCTTCCCAGAGCCGCGCTCATTACGACTAAGGGCTTTAGAGACATAATAGAAATTGGCAGGCAGAGGAGACCTGAACTTTACAATATTTTCTTCAAGAAACCCAAGCCGATTATCCCTAGGAGATATCGATATGAGATCGATGAGCGGATCGGATCTAAGGGAGAGGAGATCAAGCCAGTGAATGAAATCGAGGTTGAAGCTGTGGCCGAGGAGATTAAGGCTGAAAATATTAAGGCTGTAGCTGTGGGCTTATTAAACTCTCATTTGAATCCGAGCCATGAAGTATATGTGAAGAAGATAATTAGCCGTGTTCACTCAGAGGCATTTATTATAGCCTCAAGCGAAATCTCACCTGAATATAGGGAATATGAGAGGATAAGCACAACGGTTGTGAATGCTGTTCTTATGCCGATAATCAAGACCTACGTTAAGAACCTCATCGAAGGCCTCAAGAGAATGCGTGTCGAAGCCCCACTTTTCATTATGCAGTCCAACGGTGGATTAACACCAGCTGAAAATGCGTATTCAAGACCAGCCGCCATGATCGAATCCGGGCCTGCCTCTGGCGTTATAGCCTCCGCCTTTTATGGAGATCTGCTGGGTGAGAGACGCATCATGAGCTTTGACATGGGCGGAACAACCGCTAAGGCTGGAACAGTAATCGATGGAAAGCCTGAGATCGTGATGGAGTACGAGGTTGGAGGAACCGTTCATAAGGGCAGGATAGTTAAAGGAAGCGGATACACAGTTAGATTTCCATTCATAGACTTAGCCGAGTGCAGTGCTGGCGGGGGAACAATAGCATGGATCGACGAAGCCGGAGCCTTAAGGGTGGGCCCGGTGAGCGCTGGAGCGGATCCTGGGCCAGCGTGCTATGGAATGGGTGGGACGGATCCGACGATAACCGATGCAAACCTCTTGCTTGGGAGATTGCCGAAGACTCTTCTAGGCGGGCGTATGAAACTTTATCTTGAATTAGCCGAGAAGGCCGTTATGGATAGGGTTGCTAAGCCGCTTGGAATGAGTCTGGCCGATGCTTCATATAGCATAATTAGAATAGCGAACTCGATGATGGCTAAGATTCTGAGGATAGTCTCCGTTGAGCGGGGTTATGATCCTAGGGAATTCGTCCTTGTGGCCTTCGGTGGAGCCGGTCCAATGCATGCATGTGCCCTGGCTGAAGATTTGGGAATTTCTAAGATAGTGATCCCAACGAGCCCCGGATTATTCTCCTCTCTGGGTCTTCTTGTATCAGATGTTAAGCACAACTTTGTTAGGGCGGTTATGGTTGACCTCAGCCGCGTAGAAACCGAGGATATCGAGCTCCTCTTTAAGGAGATGGAAGATGAGGGGATGAAAACTCTGCTTAGGGAGGGCTTTAATGAGGAGAGGATAACCCTAATCAGATACGTCGACGCGAGGTATAGGGGGCAATCATATGAAATAACTATTCCCGTTGGACGCCCATTCACTTATGAGATTGAATCTTTAGCTCGGAAATTTCATGAAAGACACAGATCTCTCTACGGATACATGGCTGAGGAGGAGTCAATAGAGATTGTGAACATCAGACTTACAACCATAGGCTTGATGAAGAAGCTTAAGCTTAAGAGATTGAGGCCCGGCGGCTCATCTCCGCCAGCTGAAAGTCTCCTAGGGTTCAGAGATGTATACTTTGAGAAAGAGAACGACTACGTTAAGTGTCCAATATATTCCAGGACAAGGCTTAGACCTAACAATGAAGTCGAAGGCCCCCTTATAATTGAGCAGTACGACTCAACAGTCGTCGTCTATCCAGACTGGAGAATAACCGTGGATGATTACGGAAACATCATAATTGTGAAGAGGTGAATTTGATGCATAGCGTCGACTTGGTGACAGTTGAGGTTCTGAGGGGAGCATTAACGTACGTAGCCGAAGAGATGGGAGTCTCATTGAGAAAATCCGCGTATTCACCGAACATAAAGGAGAGACTTGACTATTCATGCGCCATCTTCGACAGCAAGGGCAGACTTATCGCTCAGGCTGAGCATATCCCCGTCCATTTAGGCTCGTTATCCTATGCCATGAAGATGTTTCTGAAAGAGTACAAGGAGACCTTAGATGAAGGCGATATGGCTCTCTTTAACGATCCCTACATAAGTGGAACCCATCTGCCAGACATGACGCTCGTTGCGCCCGTGTACTATGGTGGCGAGCTAGTCGCGTATGTAGCAAATAAGGCTCATCACTCAGATGTTGGGGGAAAGGCTCCGGGAAGCTTGTCTGGAGATGCAACCGAAATCTTCCAAGAGGGCATAATCGTGCCTCCGGTTAAGTTTGTTGAAAAAGGGAAAGTGAATAGGGATCTAGCTAGGTTCATAATAAGCAATGTTAGAACACCTGAGGTTAGGATGGGCGACTTAAGGGCCCAGATAGCAGCTAATAACCTCGGGGTCAGAAGGGTTCTGAACATCGCGGAACGATATGGGCTTGAAACTTTAAACTCAGCGATGAAAGCGATAATGGATTACTCGGAAGCTAGGATGAGGGCTAGAATAAAGGAGATGCCTGAGGGAACATATGAGGCTGAAGACTTCCTAGAGGATACAGGCGTCGAGGATAAGCCTGTAAGGATAAAGGTCAAGGTAACAGTTGAGGGAAGCAATATAACCTTCAACTATGATGGTACAGACCCGCAAGTTGAGGGTCCGATAAACGCTCCTCTTGGAGTGACGCTCTCAGGCGTCTACTTCGCTTTAATTTCAATAACCGATCCGACTATACCGGTGAATGATGGATGCTTCAGACCAGTTAAAGTGATAGTTCCAGAAGGATGCATTCTGAATCCGAAGAAGCCGGTTCCCGTGGCTGGAGGAAACGTTGAGACCTCACAGAGGAACGTGGATGTTCTGTTTAAGGCCTTTTCGAAGATCGTGCCTGAGAAAGTATGCGCAGCCGGACAGGGAACGATGAATAATGTATGCGTCGGCGGAGTAGATCCAGAAACTGGTAAGCAGTGGACATTTTATGAAACCATAGCCGGTGGATATGGTGGAAGATATGGTATGGACGGCGCTGATGCGGTTCACGTTCACATGACAAATACAATGAATACGCCAATCGAGGCTATAGAAGCCTCATACCCAATAAGATTCTTGGAATATAGGATCAGAAGGGACAGCGGCGGCCCCGGAAGATGGAGGGGAGGATGCGGCGTTGAAAGGAGCTGGATGCTTCTAGCTCCCTCAGCAACATTATCAATACTCGCCGAGAGGACTAAGACTTCGCCGTGGGGCTTATTCGGAGGGAAGCCGGGAGCTAAGGGTGAATATCTCATAAAGAAGGCTGATGGAAGAATTGTAAAGTTAAAGTCTAAATGCGTCATCAAAATGAAGAGAGGCGACGTATTAGTAATTAGGACTCCGGGAGGCGGAGGTTACGGAGACCCGCTTCTTAGAGATCCAAGACTCGTCCTTAAGGATGTTCTTGACGATAAAGTGTCTATAGAATCCGCTGCGAGAGACTATGGCGTAGTCATAAATCCGAAAGATATGAGTATAGACTGGAGAGCAACTGAGAACCTTAGAGAAAGGCTGAAGACGCGGTAGTCCTTCTAACCCGTCGAAGAGTAGTTTCGCCCTCCTAAGAAAAGTTATATGCACGCCTATTCCTCTTAAGATGAGAGTGTGATTGTTAATGATCAAAATAGGCGTCATAGGAGCCGGAATTATGGGGTCGATGCATGCGGAAGCATATTCCCAGAATCCCCGCGCGGATCTCGTGGCGGTATGCGATATTGTGGCTGAGAAGGCGGAAGAAGTCGCTAAGAGATTCAAGGCAAAGGCTCACTACACGGATTATGAGGAGATGATTGAGAAAGAGGAGCTGGACGCCGTCGCCGTTGCAACCCCGGACTTCGCACATGCCGACCCAGTTATCGCGGCTCTCAAGGAGGGGCTGCACGTCATAGTTGAGAAGCCTCTTGCAACAACCCTCGAAGACGCGGATAGAATAGTTGAAGCCGTGAAGCAGTCAGGATGCTGGTTAATGGTGAATTATGGGAACAGGATGCGGCCGCAGCACAGGAAGGTGAAGCAGATGATTGATGACGGGGAGCTGGGCAAGCCTATTCACGCCTATGCAAAGCTCATGAACAGCCTTTACGTTCCTATGAAGATGCTGAGCTGGTCTTCAAGGTCCTCGCCAACTTGGTTCTTAATGTCTCACATGGTCGACATGATAAGGTGGTGGTTCAACTCAGAGGCTGTGAAAGTATATGCTTCGAAAACTGAAGGAGTACTTGCTTCGATGGGTATAGAAACACATGACACTATGTCGGCGATTGTGGAGTTCGAGAATGGAGCTAC
>JAGGZB010000093.1 GCA_021162225.1 Candidatus Bathyarchaeota archaeon
AGTCGGCCCCCTCACAGCCTTCATGGCCAACTTCATCGCTATTGCAGCTCCGCATCCGGCGCAAAGCCTATGGCCTCTCGCAAATTTATCTTCTCTCGGAATCTCCTTTATAGTCTTGAAGTATTTGACTTCGCTCATCTCTTCACCCACACCAGTAAGAATTTTCAAGTTAAAAATATTATCCTCACATGATAATCCCATTTCTCGGCCGCATTTTCCATAATGGGGATGATAGCTTGAGTTCGCGTAGATGCCTGAGCTGATGATCACTCTAAGATTCTCCTGGCGTTCAAAAGGAAAATATCTTCAATGTCCTTTCTCCCTAATCCCATCTTTTCAGCAGCTTTCCTAAATGCGTAGATCTCCTCGTAGAGGAAGAAGGTTACACGGTCTTCGGGGGAAGCGGGTCTGGTATGCTCATCAACCCAATCGGCTCCTAAGATGACGTTAATATAATTTGAATCCTTGCAAATTCTTTTCGCGTGCATCCCTGAAATCGGCATATCACTTCCAAATAGAATCCTTTTAGTTCCAATGATCTCTATAAGCCTCTCAAAGATGGCTTCATTCGTATTTGCTGAAATATCGAAGAATAGATTCTGAGAGTCCTTTAAACGGTCTAAACCTTTCTCACCCTGTTTAGGACAGTATGAGCGACCCACGTGGGCCACCACAACTTTAGCATGCGGATATTTCTCATCTATCTCTAGGAGTTGTTTGATGTTTGTTTCGTCATCTAATCTTCCTGAACGCGGAATATGTAGGATTATTAGCCAGCGTTTTTCATCAGCTAGCTCTAGATGATGTTTAGGTAAATAGTTGAAGATCTCGATTTCATCAGGTTTTTTACCCTTAGCCATGGATGGATAAGGCTTAAGGCCAATGAATCCTCCCTCCTCTACAAGTCTCTCCAATTCTTCTGAAGACCAACTTGGCCTGGTTAAGATCAACGCATTTAACCCGAGCTTCTCCACGCATTTCGAAACATATTCATTCTCCTTCTCGAGGATAAAGCGATCTGAAGGCAGTCCGAAGATCACGGGGGTAACCTTCTTTCCAGGGAACATTAGCTCATAGCTTTCAATCAACGACTCCACACTCATACCATTAGGGCAGACTCTCTCAGCCCAAAATGTCGGAGGCTTCGCGTCGGGCTTAAGCATCTCCGGAGTAGCAACATGAGAATGTATGTCTATTATCTGGTCTGGAAGGAAATTTTTAAGATGTTCATTATAGAATGGAAGATCCACTTCAAAGTAATAGGAAGTGGCTTTAATATACCCCCTCTTTAACATTTCAAGCTCCATAACCCCGCCTCCGAAGAATCTCATGGAATTATTTTTCCACTCTTTTAAAAGCTTAATTACGCGGGCAACTGCACTATATGACAGATCCGCATGGCCGATAAACATATTCATCCCGATGACCTGGTAGGGAAAACAGTTGATGCCCATACGCATGTTGGAATCGACCTTCGGGCTTTCGCCCAAATAGGCTTCCCATATTGTTCAAGTCTCGAAGGATTATACTATAGGATGAAATGCCACAACGTTGACTATGCTGTTGTCTTCCCAGCGCTCGGCGCACAATTATACTTCGATCTTGAAACATATTTGATAAAAGGAGTTCTTAAACCCGCGAAAAGACCCATATCAGGGATTCCATACGAAATAGAGAATAAGATCCTGCTAAAGGAGATATTTGAGTTCTGTCCCGAACTCAGTAAACACTTTATTCCATTCGTCATGGTCGATCCTGGAAGAAGGGTCGATGAGCAGATAAAGGTTTTAAGAAAATTGGAGGAAGCTTTCCCGATCTACGGAATAAAAATATCGCCAGTCGGGTGTCAGAGCAGAGTCACGAAGCTTCTCGAAGAAGGTGGAGCTTTCTTAGATTTTGCTAAAGAACATAATTGGCCTATATTGCTTCACGTCACTGTGAACAAAGATGAGAAATTCTCTCAAGCATCCGATGCACTTGAAGTGGCGAGGCGAAATCCTAAGATCAGATTCTGTTTAGCCCATAGCATCTGCTTTCACAAGAAATTCTTGGAAATAGCCGACCAGCTTCCCAATGTTTGGGTGGATACAGCCGCCATAAAGATCATGACTGAGCTAGCCCTTAACAATAGTCCAGTTGCAGCTTCGCCATCAGAGAGGGTTAAATGCGATTATTCAGATCACAGGAAGGTGATGAAAGAGCTTGTTAAGAGATTCCCCAAAACCATAATCTGGGGATCTGATTCACCATATTATAGTTACATCGTCAAACGGCTTGAAGGCGAGGACTTTTACTTCGAATTTAAACTTAAGGGAACTTATGCGGATGAGAAAGCGGCGCTCGACTCATTATCCGAAGTTGAACGCACACAAATCAACTCGAACATGATTAAATTTATCTTTGGACGTTAATCCGTCGCTCAGATTTAAATATCGCGATATAGAGGCAGTCCATGTGAGCGCATTCGAGTATGAGATGGCACGGTGGTTACCATTCAGGGACAAGAAAGTATGCGAAAAGGTGAGGAAGATAAGCAAGGAGGACTTCTGTAAGCATCCGAATCCAAATTTCAAGATTAGGGTAGTGCCAGATTCAGAATTCCTTTTCAGACTGGTGTGGGACATGTTTTGGAGGATAAAAGAGGCCGCGGATGAGGGAAGAGAGCTCGTGTTGATTCTCCCTCAACCTCACCCAGAATATAGATTGGTCGCTGATTTAATCAATAAATTCAGAGTTTCCTGCAAAAAACTCTATACATTCAACATGGATGAGTATGCGAATGAAAAAGGACATACTCCTCCAGAAGATTGGCCTTGGTCGTTCCGCCGCGCTCAGCTCGTCAATTTCTATATGAGGTTGAGAGAGGATCTGAGACCGCCCATAGATCACATATTATCACCCACTCATGAAAACATCGACAAATATGGTGAAATGATCGAAGAACTTGGAGGCGCAGATGTATGTTATGCACCAATAGGATGGGATGGACACGTTGCTTTCATAGAGCCTGATCAATTTGAGGCCCCAAGCTTAGAGGAATGGAAAAAGCTTGGCCCAAGGATAGTTGAGCTCTCACCTATCACAATACTCCAAAACAGTCTCTTCCCAGAATTCGGTTCAGCTGGAGATTGGTCGATAGTCCCTCCAAAGGCTGCAACGATAGGGCCTGAGCAGATCGTTAAATCAAGATTGATATGTTCCTGGAATGGATATTTTGCCGGCGCAGGATTTGCAAATTGGCAACGATTTATCATAAGACTGGTTGCTCATGGCCCCGTTACTCCTAAGGTGCCGGCATCAATCCTCCAGACGCTCAATACCGAGTTCGTCGTCTCCGAAAGTTTGGTCGAAAACATAGTGTTAAAATCTGATTTAGAGGTCTGACTTCACGGCGATTCAGTAACCTTCACATATATTTCCCTTAACTTTTCGTATAGCTTTTGATATGAGTGAAAGATCTCCTGATATTTCTTTGACTCGGCCTCAACAGGATGAACGTGAGAGATCTCTGTAATGAGATTCTTAACTCCTTCCTCATAGCTCTTAAATACTCCCCCGCCCCTCCCCGCCAGGATCGCGGCGCCCACGCATGCAGCTTCGCGTATCATCGGAATACTGATGGTATGATTTATGATATTTGAGAGAATTTGAGGCCAGATGCGGCTTCTACTTGCTCCTCCAATCATGTTCACAGATTTTATCTTCACACCCAATCTCTCGAAGCATTCCATGTTTAAGAGAACTTCAAATCCTATTCCCTCCATCAGCGCTCTGAAGATGTGCGCCGCCTTATGATGTAAGCTTAATCCGAGGATTGAAGCTCTTAGAGATTTTTCCCAGAAAGGCGCGCCGGATCCCGTGAAATGTGGGGTGAAGAAGATTCCTTCACAGCCCGGCGGAATCTCTCTCGCTTCCTCTTCTAAAATCTCAAAGAACCTCTTTTCAGTAAATTCCTCTCCAGACAAGTGGCTTAGAAGATCTTTAAGCCAATTTACCCCGGCTCCCGCTGCTGAAATCGAGCTTAGAAGTCCCCATTTATTCCTGATGACATGTCTTCCCGGCGATATGTAGGTTCTTGTGTCGAAGATCAGTCTACTCGAGGTGAGTAGTAGAACCCAAGCCGTTCCACCGGATAGCAGAAGGTCTCCCTCGTTTAGGCATCCGGCTCCAAGCGATGCACAATATTGATCGTGTCCCCCATTTGATACGATTATCTCGTCGCCATGTAGGTTGAGTTCTTTCCTAACTTGTTGCGAAACGAAACCGATTTTCTCCCCTGAGTCACGTATCTTTGGAAGTTGATCTTCAGATATATCCACGATCTCCAGTAGTTCCTCATCCCAAACTCCATCACGAATGTTGTATAGCATCGTTATAGCCGCGCTCGGTGGATCTATGACCCACTCCCCGGAAAACTCATAGGCGATATAATCTCCGACAAACGCGAATTTCCTAATCTTCTTAAATAGGTCAGGTTTATTCTTTTTCAGCCAATAAATCTGTAGTAGCGGCAAACATCCAAGTAATCTCCACCCAGTCTTCAAGTAGAAGAAATCTTCGCCAAATCTCTCCTTGAGGATACTATTTTCACGGTGCGCTCTACGATCCATCCATGTGATGGCATTACATACAGGTTTTCCATGCTCATCTAACGGTATGAGTGTTCCACCTTGACTTGAAAAACTCAAAGAGATAACATTAACTCTATCCGCAGCAAGTTTCATTACATCGCGGATAACATTTTTAGTTTCGGCCAAGATTTGCCGCGGATCTTGCTCGACGTAACCAGACTTCGACAATATCAGGTTACAATTCCTATAGGAAAAGTATCGTCTCCCATTCTCAAGATCGAATAAGAATGCCTTCACTCTAGTCGTGCCAACATCTATACCCAGGATCGCTGAGTCCGACACTGGAGTTCACCTTCAAATCCACGCCGCTCCGAAGAGATATAAGCCTTGATGCATGCATGATAGGTTGGAGACTTGCATTTTGCTCAATTGTAAACCACTATTTGTTTTATTGCATATATGTTCTTCATAAGGTTTATATATAAGGACGGAATAATACAGGCTGAGACGTTATGAACGTCGAGGAAAGAGATCCTTCTATTTTAAGCAAGAAGATGACGAGGAGAAGAGCTCTCACCACGACCACTGCTTTGGTAACCGGCGCTGTGGCCGGAATAGCGGTCGGAGGTGTAGCGGGATACTTCCTAGGTCTTTCACAGGCGCCCACCCAAACTATTACCAAAACCGAAACTGTAACTCAGACCGCTACCAAAACTGTATCAGCACCATCCACCGTAACATCTACTCCAACGACTCCAGTGAAAGTTCCCCCGATTAGATTCTCCTGTTGGGACTTTCATCCTGAGAGGATCGAGGCCCATTTGAAGAAGTTTGAAGAAGAATACGGTATAAAGGTCGACATCGTCAACCTGCAATCATATCCAGCATACCAGCAAGCCACTCAGAGCAAATTGCTAGCCGGAGAAACGTATGATGTCATGTATGCTATGACCGACTATCAATTAAAGTGGTATGAAGCCGGTTGGGTACGTACATTAGAGGGGTTAGCTGACGCAGACACCATTAAAAAATCCATGTATAAGGGTTGGTTGCCATCCTTTGTAACGCCTGAGGGAGAATTGTTGTCGTTACCGTATTTCTGCGCATTCTACTGTGTCTATTATAATAAGCGAATAGCAGACGAGAACGGGTTCGAGGAGCCGAGAACGAAAGATGACATATATGAGCAATGTAAGAAACTCAAAGAGAAGGGCATGCCGGCTCCCTATTTAGGATGGTGGGCAGTGATGTTCGAGGAACAATTTGTCAGTGACGCTTTGGGAGAAGGAATAGAACTCTTCTCAGAGGACGGCGACCCCCTATTTGAAGGAAACAAAGAACTTGTGGAGCTCCTAGAATGGTATAGGAAAATGGTTAAGGAGGGTCTCACCTACAAGGAGATCGCCACAGACCCTGATCAGGGCAAACAATTCGCATCGTTCCTTCAAGGCAATTCCTACATATTCGACTATCACCACTACTTCCTAGCGCTCTTCAATAAAGCAGGGAAAGGCCCAGAAGTAGGCAACTTTAAGATTGTTGAGAAACCGATTGGCGGAGGAAAGGTTCTCGGCTTCGGTGGATCATATTTGCTTGGAAAGAATCCGCAGAACCTTGAGGCAGCGTGGGAGTTCATGAAGTTCTTGGGATGGAAGAGCAGGAAGGGAGAGTGGACTGTAAGAGATGCTTGGCTCGAAACCGATATCTTGCTATCGCCTTATCCAGAATGGTTCAATAGATCACATGTAAAGGAGATAATAGATCCTATAGCGGACTATGAACTTGTCAAGAAATACTTCGGAGAGTACACGCTATCGCCGCCCTTCCGTACTCAATTGCTATGGTACGCTGACTGGCGTATATACTGCAATACTGTGTTACAAAGCATGGTCGTAGGTGAAGTAGATCCTAGAGATGTGCCAAAGATGTTGGCGGACAAGGCTCGGGAGCTTAAATCGGCTTGAAGATAGGTGTTTAACCATGCCCAAATTCTCCCAAAATTTTTTCTTACTTTTATGTCTTATAACTCCAGCCGTAGTGTTTGTGCTAGGGATGTGCATCTTCCCGGCCATTTGGTCGGTCTTCTTAAGCTTATGTCGTTATGATTTTAGGCGAGGCTTACCAGTATTCATAGGATTAGGAAATTATCTGAAGATATTGAAGTCACCGACGTTCCCTAAATCGTTATTTGTCACATTGAATTATGCCGTGTTCACGACATTATTGAGTTCTTTAATAGGTTTAGGTCTGGCATTACTATTTAATCAGCGGTTCAGAGGAAGATCGCTTATCAGAGGATTATTGGTTATACCATGGGCGGTTCCATGGGTTGTGTCAGCATTTCTCTGGGCTTCAATCTTCAGCTCAGATTTCGGCATCTTAAACGCGATCCTCTATAAACTGGGGATCATTAATGACTATGTAGTCTTCCTCTCAAAGGACTTTGCAATATATGCTGTAGCCATAGCAACATCATGGAATCTATCTTCTCTCACAGCAATTTTATGCTTAGCGGCACTCCAATCCATACCAGAATCACTTTACGAGGCCGCTGCGATAGATGGAGCAACTACTTTAGAAATATTTAAGAACATAACATTTCCATGGGTAAGGCCCATCTGGAGCCTTACGATAATTCTAAACGCTTTTACAGCAGTAACCATGTTCGATATGATATACTTAATGACCGCTGGAGGCCCAGGTGAGGCGACCCTAACGCTTCCAATTTACTCTTTCCGTACATTCTTCTTAGAGATGAAAATAGGGGAGGGGGCGGCCATAGCCAATATAGCCTCGCTTCTAGGGTTAATAGTCGCTCTCATATATTTCAGGATATTCTATAGGAGGATTGAGATCTGATGAAGCGCTTGAATACAATCTTGATCTATGTGTTCGTCATTTTGGCAATGCTCTGGATCCTATTTCCATTCTATTGGCTTACATGTATCAGTTTTATGAATCTGGGCGAGCTCGCGATGAAACCTCCAAAATTCATCCCAAGCTTAAACCTAATCAATTATATACAAGTAATCTTCGGAGGCGCCATAGGATCCACTACGTCGTTTAAAGTGAGTGGAACGGGAGTTACCGAGATCCGATCAATATTACCAACGATGTTAAATAGCGTTTTGATAGGATTGTCAGTCGCGGGGTTAACCGTTGCACTCGCATGTCCAGCAGGTTTTGCATATGCTAGGTTTGATTTCCGCTTAAAGAGAGCATCCTTCTATTCTATGTTTGCGGTAAGAATCTTACCGACGACCTTGCTGGTTATACCGCTATTCACAATCTTTAGATCATTAAAGATTATCAACACACATCTAGGATTAACGCTTGCACATCTAATCTTAACATTACCATTCGCAACTTGGATATTCATGGATTACATAAATGCTTTACCAAAAGAACTTGAAGAAGCCGCATTAATCGATGGAGCAACTTACTTCCAAGCATTTTGGAGAATCGTGCTTAGAGCATCATTACCCGGCGTACTTTCAGTTGCACTCTTCGCATTCTTAACTTCTTGGGGTGAATTCCTTTTCGCGCTCACCTTGACGAACCAGCTGACGATTCCACCGGTTCTTCTCTCCTACATCTCCTCTCAAAACGCTGAATATACTCAATTTGCTGCAGCGGCAGTACTATCCATAATTCCACCAGTAATGTTGGCTACGGTCTTCCAGAAATACCTGATAAGGGGATTAACGGGAGCTTTGAAGGCTTAAAATTCTCTCTGCGGCTTTACTGGAAGACCTTTCTTTATAGATTCCCATGCAGCCAAGGCGACTGCAACGTCTTTAGCGCCCTCTCTAACATCAGGATCAGGGCTTTTACCATGGACCACACAATCGTAAAAGTGTACAAGGAGACGAGCACATTCTTCGGCATGTCCTCTGATCTCCTCTTCTGCTGAAGGTATGCCGATCTCAGCTAATCGCATCTCTCTTGAAGGCTCTAATGTTTTACGGATCTTCTCTCCATCTCTCTCTAAGACTACCTTGTTTTCAACCACGCTTCCCCTTGTCCCGAAAAGCCAGAAACTCGACATAGGCACGGGAGGTTCTATACATCCGTGAGCACTTAAAACTCTACCTATGCATTGGTTGTCGAATTTGAGATTGAGTGCGAAGTTTAACTCAAGCGGATATCCCTCGTAGCCCGGGATCTCAGGTTTATTCGCATATGCATGGACTTCAGCTACTTCGCCGGCAAACCATCTAACTAAACTTATTGGGTGACATCCACCTCCGATTAAGAAGTCTTGCGGCGCTGTTCGTCTCCATGGAGTCTCTTTTAGAACATCTCTGAGATCATGAACGTAGTGTGCTTGAATGTAAACTGGGTCACCGAACTCTCCTTTGTCAAACATATCCTTTATAGTTAAGAAGAGTGGATGAAATCTCACAGTTTCAGCCATCAAGAACTTTAGCCCCGTGGAATCCACCTTCTTAACGATGTTTTTTAGATCTTCAAGCTTCGTCGCAAGAGGTTTCGTGCAAATCACATGCTTCCCTGCATCTAATGAATCTAATACATGCTGGGCATGAAGGTGATCCGGCGTAAAAATTCCAACGACATCTATGTCGCCGCGCTTTAAGATTTCGCGGTAATCTGTCGTCGCCATGGGCACACCATATTCTTTAGCAACTTCCTGTAACTTAACGGGATTCCTCCTGTTTACAGCTACAAGTTCATACTTAGATTTAACGTTCGGATAAAGCTTGATAGCATCCATAAGCGCTTTTCCCATGAATCCGGCTCCAATAATACCTATTTTAAGAACCTCCATCTTTAACACCGAGCTTCGTCTTGTAACGTTCTATAAAAAGATTACGCTAAATAGTTGGAAAAAGCTAAAAAATGGTGTAGGCAAAGTAAAGCAAAATGAGGAAGGTAAGAATTGGTTTTGTACCGCTACATAGACCTCCTCGTGACGAAGATTGGGCGGTTCACCTGAAGAATAGGTTTGTGAAAGTGGCGGCCGATTCCGAATTGATCGATTTGGTGTATCCGGATGAAGACCTAACTAAATGGGGACTCGTATCGAGCGATGAAGACGCTGATAAAGTCATAGAGTTATTCAAGAAGAATGATGTTGATGGAATAATATTAGGCACCATGACCTTCGGAGATGAGATCGCCGGCTTCAAGATAGCTGAAGAATTCAGGAACATACCTCTAATGGTTTTCGGAACAAAGGAACCTGAACCACTTCCAGGAGGTTTCCGGAAATCGGACTCTTTCTGTGGAACCCTGTCTTTGACCTCAGGACTATTTAGGAGGAAAATACCCTTCATCTTCGGAGGAATCATTTTTCCAGAAGAAGATAATTTTAAGAAAACATTAGAAGACTTCGCGCGTACATGCATGATAGTGAGAAGGTTCATAGGAGCGCGAATAGGCTTAATAGGATCCAAGCCAGAGCGGTTTGAACCAGTAGTGTTTAACGAAGCCGCCATGGTTTATCGATTTAAACATAGAGTTCTACACGAATCCCTCCTCAAGATAATAGAGGAAGCCAGGAAAATTAAGGAAAGCGATGAAGATCTGATTAAAATTTTAGAAGAGATCAAATCCACTGCTGACGTTAGTGAGGTTCCGGAAGAAGCTCTAGTGAAGATGGCCCGTCTGGAAGTAGTGTTGAGGAGGCTTATCAGGGAAAAGAAGCTATCGGCGGTGGCTGTAAGATGTTGGCTTGAGATAGAGCAGTATTATGGGATAAGCCCTTGCTTCATCTTGGGCAGATTAACCGAGTCCGGTATGCTGGCTTCATGTGAAGCAGACGTATATGGTGCGTTGACGATGCTAATACAATACTCCGCAGCATTAGAGAGCACTCCACCACACTTTATCGATTGGACTATCAAGCATCCAGAGCATCCAGATATATTCTTAGCATGGCACTGTGGAAACGCCCCTCCGATACTCGTTCATCCCAAATCTAAGGTCAGGATAAGGGAGCATAACATACTCTATCGCTTTGTCGGCGTAGAGAAATCCTATGGAACCGGTGAATTCAGGTTAAAGCCAGGGGTAGTTACCATATGCAGATTAGTTGAACGTGATGGTGAATTTAAGATGCTCATCACTAAGGGAGAGGTCTTGGACATGGAGATGAATTATAGAGGAAGCGGCGGATGGGTAAGAGTCAGAAATCTTAACGAACTTTACGAGACATTGGTCAAAGAAGGATTCGTCCATCATGCAAGTATGATCTACGGTGACTATGTGAAACCCATCGAACAAGCCTGCTACCTCCTCGGGATAAAGGTGGTAAAAGTCTAAAACCTCAAGGCAGTCAGAAGGATACAGAGCGGTAAAAATTGAATCGATATGGCTTAGTCGAGGGACTAGGATAAAAATGAAAAAGGTTTAATGGTTATCTCCTTACTCCGAACCACTGAACGTGGATGTCGAATCCTCCTTCTTTTGCACCTTTCCCAGCCATCCTCAAGACCGCTTCGGCGTCATCGAGCTTAAAGTCTCTTCCACCGAGTCCATACACTATGTTTTTAGC